>CAIUQQ010000331.1 GCA_903901345.1 uncultured Bacteroidota bacterium
TACCACCAGTTTCACTGTTGGCTACCATAGGGTCGTTCCTACGGAACTTTCTTTTGTTACGGTAAACTATTTCAATAGATAAACGGATATTTGACTAAAAGAAACCTAATTTCTTTTTATCGTAAGAGATTAACATGTTTTTTGTTTGACGATAATGGCCTAACATCATTAAATGATTTTCTCTGCCAAATCCTGATTTTTTATATCCACCAAATGGTGCATGAGCAGGATATGCATGGTAGCAATTTACCCAAACTCTACCGGCTTGAATTGCTCTTGGAACTTGATATAATTCGTGCGCATCGCGAGTCCAAACACCGGCTCCCAAACCATATAATGTATCGTTAGCAATGGCAATTGCTTCTTCGGTAGTTTTAAAAGTAGTTACACAAACAACAGGTCCAAAAATTTCTTCTTGAAAAATACGCATGGAGTTATTTCCTTTAAATAAAGTTGGTTGAATATAGAAACCACCGGCTAATTCTCCCTCCATTTTATGAACATTGCCACCGCATAATAATTCAGCACCTTCTTCCACCCCTAATTTCAAATACGATTGAATTTTTTCGTATTGATCGTTCGAAGCTTGTGCACCCATCATGGTGGAACTATCTAATGGATTGCCCATTTTAATAGCTTTAGTACGTTCAATTACTTTGCTCATAAATTTATCGTAAATGCTTTCGTGTACCAAAATACGAGAAGGACAAGTACAAACTTCGCCTTGATTTACTGCAAATAATACAGCACCTTCAATGGCTTTATCAAAGAAATCATCATCGTGATCGGCTACAGATGGGAAGAAAATATTAGGCGATTTACCACCTAATTCCATAGTAACTGGAATTAAGTTTTCTGATGCATACTGCATAATTAATCGGCCAGTAGTAGTTTCGCCAGTAAATGAAACTTTAGAAATACGAGGTGATTGAGCCAACGGTTTTCCAGCTTCAGGACCAAAGCCAGTAACTATATTTATAACACCAGCAGGAATTACATCTTGCAATAATTCCATTAAACACATAATAGAAGTTGGAGTTTGTTCAGCAGGTTTCATTACTACAGTGCAGCCAGCAGCCAAAGCAGGCGCTAATTTCCAAGTAGCCATTAACAAAGGAAAATTCCAAGGAATAATTTGTCCAACTACTCCAAGTGGTTCGTGCATTATAATACTTACTGTATTTTCATCATGCTCTGAAATAGTTCCTTCTTCTGCACGAATTACACCAGCAAAATATCGGAAATGATCAATACACAAAGGTAAATCAACGTTTACAGATTCCCTAATAGGTTTACCATTATCAATGGTTTCAATCACTGCTAATTCATCAAGATGAGCTTGCATTACATCTGCAATTTTATTTAAAATTCCAGAGCGATAAGCAGCAGAAGTTTTGCTCCAAGTTGCAAATGCCAAATGAGCGGCATCTAACGCTAATTCCACATCGTCCTTGTCAGATCTAGCAGCTTTGGTAAAAACTTTTCCATCTATCGGACTAATATTATCAAAATACTGTCCCTTAACTGGAGCTACAAATTTGCCACCGATAAAATTATCGTAATGGTCTTTAAATGTTGGTTTGTTGGTTGACATAGTAATTTTATATTTTATTGAATTTCAAGAATAGGAGTTCTGTTTCTTTTTTAAACAGCACAAATCGTTCAAATGATAGCACAAAAGTTTTACTCAAGGTATTTTGTATACAAGCACTTTTTTAAATAAATAAATTGAACAGAAAAGAAGTTATGACGAATAAAATACAATTTGAATAAGCTGTATTTTTTGATTATGTGAATTTGAAAATAAAATTATATTTGTTGTTTAGTATAAAATACAAGTTACTTTATAAAACGAGTAACAAAAGATTAAAACATACATCAATGTCAAAGAATTTAAGTGAATTATCAGGAAGAAAAGGTCTTACAAAAAACTTGTTTGAAGAACTTGGAATAGCTGCTGCCGAAACTGGAAGTCCAAGTTTAGAAAAGTTAGAAAGCATCAGAGAAGAATTTTTAGTTGGTAAATCTACAGTATATGGAACAGTATCGTTCTACGATTTTTTAAAACCAGAAAACCAAGGTAAAAAAGTTTATGTATGTAACGGCAGCGCTTGTATGCTTGCAGGAACTCAAGATGGTTTACATAAAAAATTAGGTGAAAATTATTCTGAAAATGAAATAGGTGAAATGTGTTGTTTGGGTCGTTGCCATGAAAACAATGCGTTCCATATTGATGGCCAAAACTATTCAGGAAATGACATTGATGCCATCAAAGACATCAAGGAAAATAAAATTATTTCGAAAGAAAAATACCAAGTTGGAAGCATTGGAACTCCCATTTTAACCAGTGAGTACGGAGCAATTTCAGAATATTATAAAATATTTACCGATTGTATTTCAAAACCTGCTTATGAATTATTAAGTCATTTAAAAGATTCAGGATTACGAGGACGAGGCGGTGCAGGATTTTCGATGGCTTTTAAATTAGAATCGTGCAAAAATGCAGTTTCAGAAACAAAATATATAGTTTGTAATGCCGATGAAGGCGATCCTGGCGCTTATTCCGATAGGTATATTATGGAAAATCGTCCGCATGCATTGCTTATGGGAATGATGATAGCTGGTTATATTACTGGAGCAAATTTTGGTGTGGTTTATATTAGAGGCGAGTATCCAGAATCGGTAAATATTATTGCTGATTGCATCAATGATTTAAGGAAAGAAAATTTATTAGGAACCAATATAAAAGGTTCAGGATTTGATTATGATTTTAAAGTAATCAAAGCGCAAGGAGCATATATTTGTGGAGAAGAAACTGCGTTGCTTTCATCCATTGAAGGACAAAGACCAGAAGTCCGTGTAAGGCCGCCCTACCCTACTCAGCAAGGTTTATTTAACAAACCAACTGTGGTAAATAATGTAGAAACATTGGCCAATTTGCCTTTCATTTTTAAAAATGGTGGCAAAGCTTATGCGGCTATTGGAACTCCAAAATCATCGGGAACAAAATTGGTTTCGTTAGATGGAAATTTTAACAATCCTGGTATTTATGAAGTAGATATGGGTACACTTTTATCAGTTGTTATCAATCAACTTGGTGGTGGATTTAACAAACCCATTAAAGCCATGCATATTGGTGGTCCACTTGGTGGTTTAGTGCCTGTGAGTAAAATTGAAAATCTTTCTGTTGATTTTGATTCATTTGCCAAAGAAGGATTTTTGTTAGGACATGCTTCAGTGGTTTGCATTCCTCAAGATTTTCCTTTGATAAAATACATTGAACATTTGTTTAAATTTACTGCTCACGAAAGTTGTGGTAAATGTTTCCCTTGCCGTTTGGGTTCTACTCGCGGTTATGAGTTGATAGAAAAAGCACAGCAAGATGGTCATAAAATCAACTTGAATTTGATGAATGATTTATTGGAAACCATGGAAATTGGTTCGCTTTGCGCCTTAGGTGGTGGATTGCCATTACCTATAAAAAATGCCATGAAATATTTTGAAGCAGAATTGGAAGAATATTTTGAGAAATAATTGAAGAATATAGCCACAGATTGCACAGATTAAATAGTAAAAATATAGTTTGGTGAGTGCCGATAAATATTGGCAACCAACCGAGGACAAAACAGACACTAAAATGATAAAATATTCGACTTTACTTATTTACACAATTATATACTTAAATACCTATGGGCAAAGTTTAATTAATAGACCTATTCCTAATAGTAATTTCTTGGAATATAAAAAATTATTTAAGCTCGGTTATGGAAATGATGTTTCTACTTTAATAATACGTACAATGGCGTTTGACACTTCTGAATTCATACTCAATAAAAGAATTACTTCAGAGTTTTACACATTTACTAAAGATACTTTTACTAATTGGAATAGACTTAGACAAGTTGAAATAGAAGAAAGATTAGGATTAAAAAAACCTAGATTGGTTGCTGATTCTATTACAGACACTTTAGCCTATTTTAGAAAACGAAAATTGGAAATTCCAAAAGAAATAGCTTCTAGATGGAAGACAATCAATAATATTGAATTACCTAATTTAATTTATTTACATTTAAACATAACAAAATACACTGGTAACTTAAATGATTTTGCAGATACCAATTCCATTCCACAGTGCGATATTTTAGCAAAGCAAATACTTGACATGGCTAGCAAAAGTAATGTGGCAGAAATTTATATTTATTCAGACCACCCATTTAACTATCATTTCAAAAACTTTAAAAACTTAACCAAAGTTTACATTGAAATGGCGAATGGTTTTAAAATAGTTGATACCTCTACATTAAATAAATATGCTGATTTTATATACCCTAAAAAAAATAAAAAAGTAAATTGTAAAGATATTTTAGAATTAACCAGCCAAAATTTTTATTTAGATAGTTTAATACCCATTCCCATTTCTTTTGATTCAAGTTGTAATCAAAAAAATTACCCTATGGAATTTACATTAAGGATTGATGGATTTAAAGGTTTACCCAAAGGAATTGAACACTTAAATTTAAAAAAAATAAATCTTTTTTTCGTAAACATTGATAGCTTACCTGAAAAATTAAAGAGTGAAGTGTATGGTATATCCGGACAGATTAAATATCTAGGCAATATTTTAGATAGAACTTACGGAAGACATTTAAAAATAGTTGGTTCAAATGATGAATACTGGAGAATTAATTCAAAACTATTTCCAATTGCTTCTAAAATAAGACAATCTGGTGGATATGAGAGCTTAGGAATTGATCCAAATATGTATCCATCTGCTTTAGGAGAATATTACAAACAAAATAGCAAAAAGAAATGTGAGTTGCCTTGCTTAATTTGTACTGAATTTTATAAATCCAATAAAGGAAATCTCTCTGAAAGAAAGTTTTACCAATTAATGCAAAATAAAAACATTCAAATGGTAGATAGAGCAACTAGTGTTGTAAGTATTTACGAAGGTTATCGTTTTTTGCCATATAATTTTAATTATGAGGTTTATTTAGCAAATGGTAATGATATTTTGCTTTCAAAAGACTCGTTATTACCACTAGAATATTTAAATAAAAAAAATGTCAAAGCAATTTTTTTGAATTTTATTGATTCTACTAGTTTGTCAGCTACTCAAGGAAAAAACTTAAACAATATAAGTGCAATAAAAAGTGATGAATTGCAAGTGTATTTTTACAACTGCGATGTGAATTTTATTATTCAAAATACGCCAATAGAAATTCTTGAAAAAATAAATTATTGTTTTTTCGATTATTATTCATTAGCACACTTAAACTACGAAAATGCAAAAAAACTTAATACTATTAAATTTATTGAAATACCTTCAATGTTGAACAAAAAATATTTCAACTCTTATCAAAAAACTCTTACCAAAAAAAGTAAAACCGATACAAAAGTACATAGGCTATTTACTACAAAAAAAAGAAAAGAACTAATTAAAGAATACGCCCAAACCCCATTATACTTAAATGACTACTAATTATCAAAGCATAACCAAATTAATATCTCCCAATGATTTACCATTAGGTATTGGTAATTATCTAGGTGATAAAAGTTCATGGTTGTTGTTATCAAAAACCACAATCAACAATCACAAATCAAAAAATTAGTTATGAAAACAGCATACATAAACGATCAAATATATTCAATCATTGAAGGTGAAACCATATTGAGTTTTACTCGAAGACATTTGGGAAAAGATTTTGTGCCTACGCTTTGCGATGCACCTAATTTAGATCCTTTTGGTTCGTGCAGGGTTTGCAGCGTAGATGTGGCTTTAGTGGCCAACGGACCTGCAAAAGCACAAGCTTCTTGCCATACACCTGTTATTCCAAACTCGTATATTTATACACACAGCGATAGAATTGTAAAGCTTAGAAAAAACATTGTTGAATTGGTGCTTACTGATCATCCATTAGACTGTTTGACTTGTGAGGTAAATAACAATTGTGAACTGCAAGAAGTAGCCGCCAAAGTGGGTGTTCGCGATGTTCGTTATCCAGCAGGAAAAAATCATTTGGACAGAAAAAAAGATTTGAGTCATCCTTACATGACTTCCGATTTTAGCAAATGTATTAACTGTTTCCGTTGTGTGCGTGCTTGCGATGAAGTGCAAGGCGAATTTGTATTGAGCATGGCTGGCCGTGGATTTGACAGTCATATTGTAAAAAGTTTTGAAAGCTCATTCTTCGATTCTGATTGTGTAAGTTGTGGTGCTTGTGCGCAAGCGTGTCCAACTTCGGCCATTAGTGATGTTTTTGAATCAAAATCAATTGTTGCAGATAAAAAAATTAGAACCATTTGTACGTATTGTGGTGTGGGTTGTAACTTGGAAGTTTCGGTTTTAAACGGAAAAGTAAAATCAATTCAAGCGCCTTATGATGCAGCAGTAAATCAAGGTCATACTTGCTTAAAAGGACGTTTTGCATTTTCGTTTTACAAACATCCTGATAGAATAAGAACGCCATTAATTAGAAAAAATGGCGTACTTGAACCAGCTACTTGGGACGAAGCTTATACTTTTATTGCTGATAAGCTAACTGAAATTAAACAAAAACATGGTCCAGATGCCATTGCTGGAATTTCATCGGCTAGATGTACCAATGAAGAAAATTATTTAATGCAAAAGTTTATTCGTGCCGTAATTGGTACCAATAATATTGATTGTTGCGCACGTGTTTGTCATTCGCCAACAGCATTTGGAATGCAAAAATCATTTGGGACTGGAGCAGCTACCAACTCTATCATTGACTTAAAACATACAGATTGTATCATGGTAATTGGAGCAAATCCAACCGATGCACATCCTGTTACTGGTGTTAAGTTAAGGCAGTTTGCCATGAAAGGCAAAACTACCATAGTAATAGATCCAAGAAGAATTGAATTAGCAAGATATGCAACTTATCATTTGCAGTTAAAACCAGGAACAAATGTGGCATTATTAAACATGATGTTGTATTTTATTATAACAGAAGGTGCGGCTGCAAAAGAATTTATCAATGACAGAACAGAAGGATACGAAGATTTTTGCGAGCAAATTTTAAAACTAAATATTGATGAGCTAGAAAAAATTACTGGCGTAGATAAAAACTTGGTAAAAGCAGCTGCTTTGGCTTATGCCAATTCACCAAATGCCATGTCGTTCCACGGATTAGGAGTTACCGAACATTCGCAAGGTTCGTTTACGGTAATGCTTATTTCCGACTTAGCATTAATTACTGGAAATATTGGAAGAAGAGGTGTTGGAGTAAACCCATTACGTGGTCAAAACAATGTGCAAGGAGCAGCCGATATGGGTTGTCAGCCACACCAAGGTGCTGGTTACATGAGTTCTTATGATCCAGAAATAAACAAACACTATGAAGACTTTTATAAAACCAAAATTCCATTTGGTAAAGGATTGAAAATTCCTGAAATGTTTGATGCTTCTATTGATGGAAATTTAAAAGCACTTTGGTTAATGGGCGAAGATGTGGTGCAAACCGATCCAAACACCAACAAAGTAATTGCAGCCATGGAAAACTTAGAACTATTGGTAGTTCAAGAATTGTTTATGACCGAAACTGCTAAGTATGCTACGGTGATTTTACCGGGGGCTTCTTTCTTAGAAAAAAGTGGCACATTTACTAATGGCGAAAGAAGAATTCAACGCGTTCAAAAAACTGTTGAACCCTTATTAGGAACCAAAAGTGATGGTGAAATAATGGTGGATATTATGAATAAAATGGGCTATCCACAAGCACCATATAATCCAAAAACAATGTTGGAAGAAATTTCGCAAATTGTTCCGTTTTTTGCTGGAGTTAAATGGGATGAATTAGGTGATAATGGTAAACAATGGCCAGTTAAAAAAGATGGAACTGATACAGAAATTTTGCATTTGGAAGAGTTCCAAAGAGGCAAAGGCAAATTCCATTATTTTGATTGGACAGAAAGCAAAGAAATTACCAAATACGAAAAAGAATATCCTTATATTATAACTACCAACCGCGAGTTAGAGCATTATAATTCAGGTACCATGACCAGAAGAACGGGTAATGTAAAAATATTGACTGAAGATGTGGTAATGATTCATCCGTTAGATGCTGAAAAACATTTTATAAGCAATGGTGATATGGTTTGTATTGAATCGCCACGCGGAAAAGTAGATGTAAAAGCATATTTAACTGATGAAGTTAAACAAGGTATTTTAAGTACCACCTTCCATTTTCCTGAAGTAATGCTTAATATAATTACCAGCGATGAACACGACAGCGAAGCGATGTGCCCTGAATATAAAATTGTATCGGTAAATATTAGAAAAAGTAAAGGAAAATATAAGGTTTAGTTGATAGCTGATGTTTAATGCTAAGGCAACCAGCGAATTCGAAACTTTGAAGCAAGAAACGAACAGACAAAATTTCAAAATGAAAAAGTTTAAATTGTTTATTTTAATTTATTTTGTGGTGTCAAGTTGTATCGGACAAACTTATAGTGACAATTCATGGCAATTTCCTGATACTTTTTCGATTCAAAAACCGAATAAACAATTTTATTCAATTCTTGATAGTCTTGGAGGAACAAGTATTTATAGTCCTAACAAAACTTCTAGCAAAATTTATGGAATTGTTGACACATTGCATAACCCAGAAGGATTTGTAATAATTGATTACAAGAATTTAGATGTATTGATTGCATTAGAAAAAGAAAGTCAATTCTTGATGTTCTCAGCAGGTAATTTCGGATTTGATAGTTTAGTAATTGATAGAATTAATATTGACAAAAAAGGAAATGATGAACTAATAATTAAATATAGAAATACTAATGGGAGAGGTTATCCAAGTTGGGAAGAAAATGGATACGGATTTGTAATTTGGAACTTAGATAACAGATCTTTACTTTTTGCATTTGATGATTTGTACCATATCGACAATCCTCCTTACCCACACCCAAAAAATTATTCTGACCAAAACTATTACTACAAAATAAAGGAAGACCAAATAATTATAAGTGAAATTGACAATAGTAATATGATAATATATAAATTCACAAATGAATTGTATACTAAGTTAAAACAATGAATGGGTTCATAGTGCACAACAAAAACTACAAACTATTCCATCACTCCAACTAACTTTTGAGTAATATCAAAACCTGATTTACTTTCTTTTCCATTTTGGTCGGTTTGTGTTTCTATATTTTTACTTTTATAATAAACCAATCCTCTATTATTTTGGTAAACACTCCATTGTTCAATACTAAAAATAAAGTTTTCGCTGAACTTTTCTTTTATTTTTAAAGTATTGGTAAATGTGGTATCGGCATTGGTAAAATTTTCATTCAGCAAATCTATTTTAGTATTTACTCGTGATTCAGTGTTGTATAAATTTCCGTTCCAAACCGTGTTTTTATTTAAAGGAAAAATTGCTTTTAAAAAATTTAAATTATTGGCTGTGTAAATCATTTGATTATTTTTAAACTGTACAAAATGATTTTCTATTTCACTAAAACTATCTTGATTTTTATATTTGGCAAATCGCTGTAAGCGCCAAATTTTAGTACCATTTAAATCAATAAAACTATTTACAAATTGTGTTTTTAAGTGAAAATGAAAGGTATCGACAGTAGTAGAATTACTGTATGAAATGCTATCAACTACATACAAATATTGCTTGGTACTGTCTATTGGAAAATAGCTGTAACCATTATCAATTACAGGAGTTTCAGAATTGTTTTTACTACACGAAACAATTGCAAGCATGCAAGCAAAACCCAATACTTTAAAATATGATTTCATTATGTACAAATGTAAATATAAATTCGAAAAAATAAATTCAAAATCCGAATTGTTTTAACTATTGATGACAAAATGAAAAATTAGTAAATATTGATATGAATTTTTTGAATTTTTAAAATTATGTTTTTTGCTAAATGAAGCTATTCTTATTTCCATTTTTAAATTACTTTGCAAAAGAAATTTTAAGCCTAAAAATAATATATAAACTAAACCTGTTAAGCAACTTTTTATAAAATTTGTTTGACCTATAGCTGTAACCAGCAATAAAAAAAATGAAGAAACTATTGCTTTTTGTATGTATCATTCAATTTACACTGCAAGCAAACTCGCAAGAAATAATGCTTACGGGAGGATTGGCCATGCCTTTAAATCCATATTCAGGGGAAGACATTACTGACAATACAAACGGACATGCGTTGAATGGCTATAATTTAAAATTAGATTACGTTATTTTAAAGCAAAGCAGTTTGAATTTTAGCTTAGGTTTTCTTTACCTTAACAACGGCTTTGATGTAAAGAATATAGAACGTCAAAATAATATAATTTTCTCTCAAAAATCGGTTTACACTTATTTAAAACCATATACAGGATTAGGATTTGGAGCAAGTATTTTGTTTTATTTTACACCTTTAAAAAGTAAAATAAAAGGATTCTCAAAAGTTTCATTAGGTCAATTATTTGTAAACTCACCCGAATATTCAAAATCAGATAGCTTAGAATATTTTAAAGTACTAAGCAATCAATCAAATAGTATTTATTGGAGTTTAGGCGCAGGAATTGAATACAGTATATCACCACAATTATCACTGATAGGATTTGCTGAATATTTTTACTCAAAAGTAGATTTTGGCAATGTTAGAATTGGCAATGTAAGTGGGCAAGTAGGTACTATCATTAGCACAAAGTCAAACGAGCAAGCACTAGAAAGTTTGAATATAAATATTGGTTTGAGTTATAAAATTTATCAAACAATGGAGCATTTTAAAAGAAAAAAATCAAAAACAATCACTCCAGAATTTTAAAATTTTTCTATAACAATTTCATCAATTCTATCATTCCATCTGTGGCTTTTGCCTCTATAAATTGAATATTTTGAGTACGAGAAACAGGCACTTTTTTAGGGTCAATAACATATAATTGTTTTCTTGTATCAAAATACTGAACCAATCCTGCAGCTGGATAAACCTGCAAACTGGTTCCAATTACTAACATTATATCAGCTTCTTCTACTAACTTAGTTGCTGGTTCAATATTGGGAACGGCTTCTCCAAACCAAACAATATTTGGCCTTAATTGTGAACCAAATTCGCACCTATCTCCCATCAAAATTTCATCACCTTTTATTTCATAAATTAAGCTGTCGTCATAAGTACTTTTGGCTTGTGTAATGAGTCCGTGTAAGTGTAAAATAGATGAACTTCCAGCTCGTTCGTGCAAATTATCTACGTTTTGAGTAATGATTTGAACCTCGTACTTTTCTTCTAATTGCTTTAATAAAAAATGCGCATTGTTGGGTTCAGCTTCCAAAACATTTTTCCTGCGTAGGTTATAAAAATTTTGCACCAAACGCATATTTGCTTGCCAAGCCGCAAGAGTAGCTACATCTTCTACATGGTAACCTTCCCAAAGTCCATCGCTATCTCTAAAAGTTTTTAAACCACTTTCAGCACTAATTCCAGCACCACTTAAAACTACTAGTTTTTGTTTCATTTATTCTAAAATTTAAAGATTGCGAAGATTAGAAAATTTTATGGTTTAGAAAATCACTGCAGTTATTGAATTATTAGCTTAACAACTTAAACAAATATTTCCCGCAGATTTCGCAAATTACCGCAGATGTTTTCGAACATTGTCGGAATCAGGATTTAAAGGATTTACAAGATTTCTAGTTTTTGAAATTATCTTTAATATAAAAGTTTTTTATTCATTGCCAATTGCTTATTGCTTATTGTCAATTAAAAATATTTGTCATCCTGAGCTTAGTCGAAGGGCAAAATCTAAAATCTCATTTCCCATTACTCAACAAACAACAATCAAAAAAAATTCTTATAATTGCCTACATGAAAAAACTTTTTACCTTTATCGTTATTTGCTTTATAAGCACTGGTTTATTTGCTCAAACTTATGAATATCGAAGCGCACAAAACCCACATTACTGGAAAAATAAAATGCCAAATGGTGCTTATTGGCAACAAGATGTATTGTATAAAATCAAAGCTAATTTAGACGATAAAACCGATATTATTTCAGCCAGTGAGGAACTGACTTATTATAATAATTCGCCTGATACTTTGACTTTTGTATATTTTCATTTGTACCAAAATGCTTTTATAAAAGGTGCCTATTTAGAAAACTTAAACTTAGCGAATAATTTTAAACAAAAGTTTGGAAAATATGAAGCTAACGGGCAAGGAACAACTATTGAAAACATTTCGGTAAATGGTGTAAATTTAAAAACCAGTTTAGATAATTCCATTATCAAAGTTTGGTTAACCGAACCTATTTATCCCAACGGGCAATGCACATTCAATTTGAACTTTAAAACTTATTTTGATGATGGTGGAAACCAACGCAGGCGTATGAAAATGTATAAAGACGCTTGGGGAAATAAACATTTTAATGGTGTACATTGGTATCCGCGTATTTGTGTTTACGATCGTAAGTTTGGTTGGGAAACTGATCAACATTTAGGCAAAGAATTTTATGGCGACTTTGGTCAATTTGAGTTAGAATTATCTTTTCCCAATAATTATATTTTAGATGGAACTGGCGAATTGCAAAACGAAAATGAAGTATTGCCAACGGCACTTAGAGAAAAATTAGACTTAAAGAATTTTGCTAAAAAACCTTGGGATTCAGCGCCAGATTCAACTATCATTAAACGTGATGGAAGTATAAAAACTTGGAAGTTCAGATCAGTAAACACTCATGACATAGCTTGGAGTGCAGATCCAACATACAGAATTGGTGAAGTACAATTACCTTTAAAAAACGACAATAATAGAATTGTTCGTTGCATTGCTTTGGTGCAAGAACCACATGCAAGTGGATGGCAAGATGCAGCTCTATTTTGTTCCAAAATAATTGAACTTTATAGCAATGATATAGGCGTGTATGCTTATCCAAAAATGATAGTGGCCGATGCAGCCGATGGCATGGAATACCCAATGATTACTTTGGATGGTGGAAGAAGCCCCGGATATTATGGTTTATTTGCACATGAAATTGGCCATAATTGGTTTTTTGGAATGGTGGGAAATAACGAAACTTATAGAGCCAGTTTAGATGAAGGATTTACCCAATTTTTAACGCATTGGAGCATGAGCAGATTGTTTCAAGAAAATCCAATTGTGAATACAAAAAATAAGTACATTAAAAAATATTACAGACCTTTACCTTTATTAGACCAAAATGTATATTTGGGATATGTACGTGATGCCATCAATGATGATGATCCTTCACTAAACACACATAGCGATGACTTTAATGGAGCCTTGAATCATGGAGGCGGTTATGGAAATGTGTATTATAAAACTGCTACCATGTTATATAATTTACAATATGTATTGGGTGAAGATTTGTTTCAAAAATCAATGCAGCATTATTTTAACCAATGGAAAATGGCTCACCCCTATTTTGAAGATTTCAGGGCAAGTATTATTCAATATTCGAAAACAGATTTGAACTGGTTTTTTGACCAATGGTTAGAAACAAGCAAGCACACTGATTATTCAGTTGATAAAGTTAAGTTGGTTAATAAAGTTGATGGGGTTAATCAGTTTCAAGGAAATGAAAATAAAACCAATTTTGAAATACAATTTAGCCGCAAAGGTTTAATGCAAATGCCAGTTGATTTTACTGTTTATACCAAAGATTCAAGCTATCAATATTTAATTCCTAATACTTATTTCGCTAAAAAAACAAATGCAACGATACTTCCTACATGGAAAGGTTGGGGAATATTAAATGAAACTTACACGGCTAAAATCACATTGCCAGCAGGCAGCAAAATAACCAATATTCAAATAGACCCAAGTTACCGACTGGCTGATATCAACCAATTAGACAACAGTTTAAAATGTCCAATTCTATTTACTTTCGACCATCAAATTAGTAACTCAATGGACCGAAAACATTATATTTTAAAATGGCGTCCAGATGTGTGGTATAATAATTACGATGGTTTAAAAGCGGGTTTGCATTTGAACGGAAATTACATGAATCAGAAACATGTATTTTCATTTACTACATGGTATAACACTGCATTAGCTACAAATTACAATGAGGAAACTTATAATAAAAGTAGCAATATTTATCCTGTTCATTATAATTTAAGTTACCGCCACCGAGTTGCAAAACAATTAGATTTTGATTTACATTCACGTTTATTGGATGGTTTGTTCATGAATAAAATTGGTTTCAATAAAACCATTCACAATACAGTTTATAAAGCAAACATAAAAAGTATGCGAAGGGTTCAAAAATATTATTTACCCGCCTATTCAAAAATAGAAATCAATGGCCTATCGTTTTATCCCGACATTACCAGTTACGACCAATGGAACAATACTTTGAACTTAGAAATGGATCACAACTATAATATTGGAATTGGTGCTGGAAAAGTAATAATTGGCATGCGAACTTCGGCCATTTTTTCAGACTTTGATTATGCAAGTTTGTACTTAAATTTAGTACAATATAACAGCTTTAAAAAGTTTGAATTAAAAACAAGAATTTTTGCGCAATACATGAGTGGAACCAATGCCGCACCAGAATCGCAGTTATATTTGGCAGGTGCTAATATGGAAGAAATGGTGGAAAACAAATTCACGCGTTCGGCTGGAATTTTACCTGCAAGTTGGTTTAATTATGGAGCCAGTACCAATCATTTTCAAATGGGTGGAGGATTAAATATTAGAGGATTTGCAGGTTATTTATTACCAGTAAATAATGGCATTGATCAATACTTTTTATATAAAGGAAATTCGGGTGCTTCAGTAAGTTTGGAGTTGGATTACGACAAGTATTTTAACATTCCTGCAAGAGGAATTTTCAAGAATTTACATTTGGATAGTTACTTGTTTTTAGATGCTGGAATTTTAAAAAGTAATTCAGCTAAAGTGTCAGAAACTAATGCACAAACCAGTGTCATAACAACCAATTTATTAGCAAGTGCAGGACCAGGTTTTGCATTAACCATTAAGCGTTGGAGTTATTTTGATGGCATCAAACCATTAACCATTCGTTTTGATATGCCATTGTATTTAAGCAATGCGCCTTATGTAGATAATGAAAATATCAAATTCAGGTGGCAATTTGGAATTAACAGATGTTTTTAAGTTATTTGACCATACAAAATAAAAAAAGCATATGAGTTTAGGATCAGAATTTAAAGAGTTTGCCATGAAGGGCAGCGTAATCGACTTAGCAGTCGGTGTGGTAATTGGAGCAGCATTTGGTAAAATAGTTGACTCGTTAGTAAACGATATTATTATGCCAATTGTTGGTATTTTAATTGGTGGTTACGACTTTAGTAAACTAGCTGTAAAAGTAGGTGAAGCCGAAATAAAATATGGTAATTTTATCCAAACTTCGTTGAACTTTATCATTATAGCCTTTGTATTATTTATGGTAATAAAAGCCATTAATAAAATGAAACGCGAAAAAGTATAAATAATTTTCGAATGAAACCAAAAAGCCAACTGAGAGATTAGTTGGCTTTTTTTGTGACTAATTCAAATACCAGTTAACTTTATTAAAAGTTTGATATGAAATCAAACCTTTTTTCTTTGATATAAGAATTTTATTAATCTCTAATGGTTTCACATCATTGGGTAATTGAATTTCCATTTTAAAAATATCATTGTATTTTTCACCATTAATTGTTGTATCTCCAATTAACTGAAAGCCTTCAGTTTGTTTAATTGAGAATGGATAGTAACTAAAACTTTTTACAACTTCTAAATTCTCTAAACCTAATGTAAAATAACAAGAAGTATATCTTCCAGCATCTTTATGGAAAGAACCTTTAAACTCGTTTGTTCCGTTTTGAGTGGATAAACTAAAATTCCAATAAGTTCCTGCAATCGTTGAAAAATAACTAACTCCATATCCTTCATAACCTTCATAAACTGGGCATTTTCCATTTCCTTTGCTTATTTCATTGTATCCTTCAGAATTATTTACTTTTGAAAAAGTCAAAAAATCACTTAATCCATTGTCCGAATGAACATAGATAGTCGTATCATTATTTGAACATTGCGAAAACCACTCTTTTTGACTTTCGGTTAGTTTAAACATTTTTTCGTATTTTTTTGGACATTCACAAGAATGAATAACAAAAAACACTAGCACCAGCGAAATAATTAATAATTTTTTCTTGCCCATATTTCATTATTTGAAAACTGAAAACCAATTAATCCTTTTCCTCTTTGCACATACATAAATTTTAGTGGATAACCGTATGACAAATCAGCAACACAAGGTAATTCGTAAACATCCTTATAAAGTGAATCAAGTAAAATTCTATCACTTTTGTTGTAATTCAACGAATCTTTTAAAATAAAATCAGATATGCTATAAGCAATTCTATAACTAATTTTATCCGAAAGTCTAGTTAAATCTTGAATTGAAAGTGTATCATTCATCAACCTTTCTTTTATATTTAGTTGTCTGTTAACATCAATATAAAAAGGAACTTCATCACTTTTTAAAGTATAAGATTCTCTATTTCCGGTTATATAATTATAATCTTTTTGCGTACATGTTTCATTCGACATACTTTGATTGATATATAAATCATATTGATAATTTGTATTTTCATATTTTGAAATCACAAAAAAGTTTTTTGTACCATTGCTATTTACAAATAAAATAGAATCTAAACCTGGTTCTGGAATCCAATTCTTGCTTTCAATATTTAAAGAAATATTGCCTAAATATTTAGCATTTGAAAACATCATTTCACATCCGCCAGCACCGCTATTACAAGAATAAATCAATGTATGAATGAAAAACAATAAAACAATTTTGAATAATTTCATCTATCAAATATAATTATTTGTTGTCAATAAAATTTTAAAACAATTACTCTTTACCATTTTAACATTTCTTTTTTACAATTATTATCAATCACAAAAAAAGCCAACTGAGAGATTAGTTGGCTTTTTTTGTGATTTGTTATTTTATACATCAAAGCTAGGAACAAAGCAATTTTAACTTATCATGATGAGATTGCTTCGTACCTCGCAATGACGAAATCAAATTACAATCCAGCTACAGGTTTATTTTTCGGGTACCTTATTTCGTAAGTAAATGTAATTTTCTTACTGTCTTTTGAACCTAATTTGAGTCTCCATTTTAGTTTACCGGTTGGTTCATCTAACTCAGCGTTATCGCCATCAATCAGTGTAACTTTTATTTCGTTGGTACCTTGTACAATTGGAATTTGATCTTCTAACTCCATTTCTATGGCAATATTTTTGGTGTTTCTAACCATTAATTCTATGGTTCTAATTTCTATTTTTTCATTGTCAATAAATTTCACTTTGAACTTTTCTTTTATTTTTTTGCGAGAAATGGCAATACTTTTATCTCTACCTAAATTTACACTCAAAGTATCGCTGGTGCTAAATGCGTCTAAGTACATTTCACCCACATAAGTTCCATCAAAGTATAAACGTGCATTTCCGGGAATTATATTCATGTCTTCCCAACCCACAATTTTAGCTTGTAAAAATGCATCGGTACATAATTTTGGAACAGCTGCAAAAGCTAATTGCATGGGCACATTTCGTTGGTTAATCAATACTTTATGTGCCCTGCCATCGCTGGCAATGTTATAATTCAACTTGATTTCATATTCTGTTCTTATCAAATTCTGACTGATGTTTATATAATCAGTCAATGGTTTTTCTTCAATTTCAGATTGGCTATAATCTTCTGCTTTTACATCATCTGTTCTTACCGATTTTGTGGTGGCTTGAATTGGAACCATGGCATTAGATAAATAATTCACATTAGGTGATTTTTTGAAGGCCATAAAACTTAAATACCACGGACTTAATTCTGGTTTAGAATTGGCCTCATTTGGGTTAGAAGTACTTAAAGTTAAATTGGTATTTTTCCAGTCTAGTCCAGAGTTTTGGGTTACATTGGCAAAGTATTTTAACTGAAAATTATTGGTAATGGTTGATGCTTGTAAATCGTATTGTGGAACCCAATTGGCATTTAATATTAAGTAGTTAAAATTAACTTGTGTTTGCATGGCATTTTCTGCAAAAACTGTTACAATCACTTGATTAATCGGTTGCTCGTTTTCGGTGTTTTCATCGCCATTATTTTGCTGTAAATTTAATAAGAATTGATAACGTTCATTGAGCTTTGCAATTGTTTTTTCCAACTTAGCTTTTGCTTTTTCAATTCTTAATTCTTGTTCATATATGGAATTTAGTTGTTGGTTTAAATAAACCATGGTGGCACTTAATAAAGCCAATGAATCTTTAAACATTTCACCTCTCATAAGTTTGTTATTTAATAGTAAATTCTTTTCAGTAGAAATTACAATAAGTTTGTTTTTAATTTCTATTTCCAAAAACTTAGTTTCATCCAATGAATCTAAAACATGCATAATTTCTCGTTCATATTTTTTGGTAATTGCTGGTCTTTCTTTGTACTTAACAAAATGCCTCACTTCCATTACCGTTCCTTCTTTGCTATTGGCTTGCAGCGAAGTAATATTGATACTTGGCGATATATTTTCAAAAACAATATCGTTAATTCCTTGGGTTAAATTCACCGTTTCGTTGTAATACAAATGCGCTCCTTGTAAATAAACAGTTGCCTTTTGAAGTTTGGCTTTAATTGGTTTTACATTTTGAGCAAATAAACATGCGTTGATGAAAATTGCTGCACTTAAAAAAATCGATTTCATAGCTATATAATTTAATTGGTTATGGATGTTAGAAACATTTAGTTCCATTATTCCATAAAAAATTTCATATTTGTTTTCCTTGTTGATAGACATAAAAACACAAAGCGATGAAAACTTGGTAATTAATTATCAAAACACCAAAAATAATTTGGTGGTGGGCGAACTGTTTAAACGCCATTCATTGATGTGTTATGCTGTTTGCATGAAATATTTAAAAAATGAAGATGCCGCACACGATGCCACCATGAATATTTTCGAAAAACTATTTACTGATTTACAAAAGCATCAAATCAATAATTTTAAAAGTTGGTTGCATACAGTTTGTAAAAATCATTGTTTAATTTTATTGCGCAAGCCCAATGTTTTAGTAAGTATAGACGAAAGTGAGGAAGAAAATAGTCATTTATTTATGCAATTGTCAAACGTTTTGAATCATGATGATAACAAACACGAAAAGGAAGAAAAATTGCAAGTTTTGGAACAAAGCATATTTGAGTTAAAAAATAAACAAAGAGAATGTATTGAACTATTTTTCTTGAAACAAAAAAGCTATCAAGAAATTTCAACTCTAACTGGATACACCGAAAATGAAGTGAAAAGTTATATTCAAAATGGCAAAAGAAATTTGAAAATATTATTGGAACAAAAAGGAATAACAATGGGTTTAGCCTTATTATTATGGATACATTAGCCTGCATAAACAATACAATTTGGGAAGCTTACGCTAATAAAACCATTAGCCAAGCCGACTTCATTCACATGACTAATCATGTGAAAACATGCGAAATATGCGCGGATGTAAAAGAAGGAATTGATGCCATGCCTGATTCAAAGTTATTGATAAATAAGGTTGATAAAGTGAATAGTGAAGTTGATGAAATTATTAAGCAAAAAAACAAAACAAGGCCATTGATTTATTATTGGAGTGCAGCTGCAATTTTGTTCATCAGTGTTGGATTGTTTTGGTACAATACGTTAGATTTTAAAGAAGAAATTGCTTTAAAAGAATCCTTTAAACCTGCTCCAAAAAGCGAAATTGAATTACCTCAAAAAGATACTATTTATAATTATGTACCTAAGCAAATAAATGAAAATAAAACGGACAAAAACTTAGCAGAGGTTTATAAACCTACAGAAGTAAAAAAGGAAGAAATTCCAATGCCTCAATTAGAAAAAGCTGCTGACATGGAAATGGTAAAAAGCGTGGAATCAGAAGCGCCTCAAATGGAGTTTAAAGCTGCAGCCGCTGCTAAATATGATACTGTTTCACTTGCACGAAATGATGATTTAAAAAGCAAAGAAAATGTAAGTCAAAAAGCAATTTCAATGGCAAGTGTAGCAACAACAAAAAAAGGAAAAATGCCAAGTATTCCTGCTGCTAATAATAATCCGATGAATAATAATTCAGATTTTGTAAGCAACCAAGTAACAAATAATTCCTATATAGATTCTGTCAATTTTGCAAAAGCACAAAAGGCTTTTAACGAAAATCATTTTGATTCTTGCCTCAATTTATTGAACATTATTCAAATCAATCCAAGGTCTAATTATTATGAAGATGCGTTATATTTATCAGCTCAAACTTATTTGAAACAAAACAAAAAAGCTGAAGCTAAAAATGTATTGAATGTTTTGATAAATTTTAAAAGCAAAAAGCAGAATGAAGCGAAGAGTTTGTTGAAAAGTATGAAGTATTGATGATGAAGTATAAATTATGAAAAAAAGTATTGCTATTATTCTTGTTATTTTTCTCTTTTCATGTAAAAATGAAGCTGAGAAAACAGATGCATTAGATTTCTGTATGGAAAATTCAATAGAATTAATTCGAATAGAAAATACAAATATTATTAAAGGTTTTGAGCATAGATTGTTAAATCAAATGAATTCTTCAGATACAATTTTAAAATTTGAAATCGATCAAGCAAATATTGCTTTTAAATTATATGATGAATTCAACAAAAAACTAATAAAGAAAGTAAGTGATAATAATATTGCACTTCAAGGATTTAGTTCTGCTTTTAACGAATATTTGGATAATTTGTTAACTTATTCTGGCCCATTTAAAAATAGTATACTGTTCGAAATTGAAAAGTGTAGAAAATTGAAAATAAATAATTCAAAAGAGTATTCTTTGCTTTCAACTATAATTTTAAATAAATATTTACGCTATTTATCACAAATGGTTATTTATGATGATTTTATTTTTTTGCAAAGTCAAATGATAATTGTACCTTCAAAAGATAATTACAAAATTGGCGATAACTTACAAGTTTTTTTTAGTGAAGTTTATAATAGAAAAAGACCTGAATTGAGTTTTACTAAATTTACCAGAAATGGGATACCACTAAATATAAA
>CAIUQQ010000332.1 GCA_903901345.1 uncultured Bacteroidota bacterium
AAAGTTTAAAAATACTTTGTATTTTTAAACTTTGTATTTTTAGACTTTTAGATTTATCTAAAAGTGAAGGTTAACTAATATATTATACTATATATTATATTAGAAAAATTCATACTTATACATGTAAAACAACTTCAATTTCAATGCGTAGCATATTATTTATCTTAATATTGATTGCAATAACAAACACTACTCAACTATACTTAGTATTGAAATAAAAACAATTGAAGAAAACTATCTCAACCATGCGAAGCATAAATTCATTAATTAATAATTTTCTTTTGATTACCGAAGGCAAACCATCTCAACCTTGCGGAGCATAGCTTTTTAGAATTACATCTCAACTAAAAACTATATGCTCCGCCCAATTTCCTCCCCCAATTCCGCTCAACCCCCTCCATTAACTTAAGAAAATGATTTCTTCTTCTTGTCGACCATTGAAATAAGCTAGTACCTTTTCTTTTTTAACTGTCAATTCAACTACTCCACATTCAGTATTTTTATTTCTATGGTATTCAAAAGCAAAAAAGTTAGCTACATCTTTACTTAATGTCCAACTAAATCTATAATCTTTAGATTCAATTTCAGATAGGCTACATCCCCTGTAAATGGTTAATTCTTCTGGAAACGTATCAAATAGATTCTTTTCCTCTTTATTCATTAAAAATTCTCTGAAAGGTTTTTTTGAGGTAAATAATAACTTTAGAAGAAATTTTTCATCAAAACCTAAATAACTATTGGTGTAACAATATCCTAGAAGCATCCAATAAGTCTTATCATCAACTTGTTTGTATATTTTAAAAAATAAATCAGCAAGTGTATTACTTCCAAGTAAAACACCTAGATGATTCCAATCTTCAATTTTATTATCAGCAACCAAATCCAAAAACCATTTATCAATTTTTTCTATTGCTTTTTTTGCCGTTATTTTTTTGTTTATATGCTGTTCTATAAGGCTTTTCCATTCAATCTTAATATCCTGTTCACAGAACTTTGAAACTTCTAGCACTGATATAAAATGATTAAAACCTAAATTTATACTATCTTCAAAATAATGCCTAACACATGCAAATTCTAATATTTCAGTTTCCATTTTTTTTAATAATTATTAGTTAATAGCTTTTGCTCACATAATTCCAATAGTTTTGTTAGCCTGTATTCATATCCTGTTGTTTTTAATCGTTTAACAATATTCTATTCTGTTGGGGACAGAGCATAATTATCCCACGATGGATTTCTCCAATTTTTTTTTGAATTATTATTTTTTTCAATTTGAAAAAGACAATAGAATTCTATTCTAAGGAATTGCTCCCTCAGTCACATGGCTTTTGCTTGCTTGGTGAATTTATCCTAGTGGTGGTAATTTCACTAGGTTTGTTTAGTGCTAATCGTTACTATTCATTGAAAACGAAACCAAAATCACTAAATTTTGATTTGTTTCCTAGTCTACTTCTTACTTGTTTTACAATTTGAACGCCTTGAGCATCAATCAAATCAAATCGCATTTTAATTTCTTCTATTGGTTCTTTAGGTTCGAAGCCCACAAATTTTATCATTTCCTTCAAAGTGCTTTTACCAATGTAATTTCCAACATCGATAAAAGATTTTTTAGAGTAATTATAGATACTCAACATATCGAGAACCCACGCTAGTTGAAAGGTTGTTCCTTTCATAGTTTCAAATTTTGAAACAGCATCATCTCCATATAAATCAATTATATATGATTCTGAAAACCGCTGTAAGTTTTTGGATAGGTTAGATGTTTCTATCACCTTTTTAGTTTTGTAATTGACATATATTAAATCTGATATATTCGGTTTTAATTCTCGAAATACCATACTGTTCAGTTCTTTGCAAAAAGGACTTATTTTTATTGGTTCACTTTCCTTATCAATTATTAAAACATCCTTTGGATTGCCTTTCGCATCAATTATATCTTCCCATTTGAGATTTAGCTGGCTTCCAATTTTTAGTCCCCAACAAATTCCGTGCATAGCTAATAAAGAATATGAATATTGACGTTCATCCCAAAGCCAAGTTGAAAATTTCAATATTTCTTTTGTATCCCAGTTAATCGCATTCATTTACTTATTATTTGAATTTCTGACACAAAGGTAGTAAAAAATTACTTATAATGCAAATAAAACTATATAATAAGTAATTAATAATGTTTAATAATTTGATATAGAATGAGTTAAATATTTACAACTATATAATTAAAGAAATAATTTGAATCATTTCTTAATAGCTAAAAGCTTATAAACATGAGAAAGTAACTTTAAATCATGTATGAATTGGTGGGTCAAAACGATACGAATGGTTACTGAATTAGCAATTTTTAAATCCATCCAAATTACCTTTATTAAGTTATTTAATATTTTTATATTTGCCCATGCTTGGTATTTATTGTAGAACTTCAAAAAGCCGAAAAGACAAACACACGATTGATAATCAACGTGATGCTGGAATTACATGTGCTAATAATTTGGGAATTGGTTACGTAGTTTATATTGATGATGGTATTAGTGGTACTCTTGATGAAAGTATTCGTGACGGACTTTCTGATTTATTTAGAGATATTAAAAAGGGTGACATAACTCACGTTTATTGTATTGACCAGTCAAGAATAGAAAGGGACACTCGTACTTGGGACTTTTTTGTAGCTGAATGTCTTAATAATGAAATAAAATATTATCCTGGTGGTTCATTTTTAGATTTAGATAATGGAACAAATAGGATGTTTGCAAAATTAATGAGTATAGTAAATGCCTATTATGCTGAAATTACATCAAAAAAAGTTCGGTTAGCAAATGCAAGTAAAGTTCTACAAGGGAAAACACATGGTTTAAATCCTTATGGATATAGGCGTGGAGCGGATAATAAATATGAAATTTATCCAGAAGAAGCGAAGTATGTAAAAAGAATGTTTGAATTGTCACTTCAAGGGGTTGGAGCATATTCTATTGCCAATGAATTTAATGAACAAGAGGTTCCTACTAAGTTTAGTGGCAACTTTTCTGGCGAAATAACTAGAAAGGATAAATACACTAAAAATAAAACTACATTTCAAAAGAGTAATGTTAAGTGGAGAGGCAATGTTATAAGCGACATGCTCAGAAACAAAATGTATAAAGGAATACGAGAGTGGAACAGGCATGAAGATAAAATCACCTATGAAAACGAAAAGTTAGTAAAAACAAAAGTACCTGTTGAGTTGATAATCTACAGAGATATACCTGTAATAATCAAGCCAAAAATATGGGATGCTGTAAATGCTAATTTAGAGGTCAATAAGAAGAATGTTGGAAGAAAAGAACAATATCATTATTTGTTAAACGGCTTAGTATATTGTACTCATTGCGAAGATGAAGTATTAGGTAAAAAAAGACCAAAGGGCAATGATAATTCATATAAATGCAAAGGTAAAAGACCACCTCACAAAAGCTGTACAGAAAGCAGAGGAATATCTTTATCAAAATTTGAAACGTTTGTAGTACAACATCTTTTTAACTCTAAGTAACTAAAAAAACTTTTAGTTGAGGCTCCCAAAAATGCAAACGAAATCATTAAACTTAAAGAAAAAAAGGATAAGATTGAAAAAGATAAATCCGAAGCTATAATTGCTTTAACTCACTCCGAGAAACTAATGAAGAACCCTAAACTTAAGGGTATTGAAACTTTCATTGATGATTTTATTAATGCTAAGAAAAAACTAGAAACTATTGAACTAAAACTGGAATCCTTAATAGCTCATATTTCAGAAGTAGAAAACAATTCAAGAAATAAACGTACAAAATCTGATATAGAAAGTTACTCTGAAGATGTCGGATTTGATGTTTTAAAAAAACTAATCCATTCCTTAGTCGAACGTATAGAAATACATCATACAAAAGAAGAAAAATCTGGATTTTATGTAGTTCAAATTAAGTATAGATATTATGAAGAATACTCAACATTCGTTACTAATTGGCAAGCACTTAATTGGTATTGGGCTAATCATACTCGTAAAACTGCTTACACTCAAAAAGACTTAGATGAAGATTACGAGATTGAAAAATACATGGCTAATAAAAAGGGGCGAAAGGTAATACCGAAAAAAGCATTCAAAGGTTATTCTTCATCTGCAATGATGCATGAAATTATTAAACTGAAACCAGAAGAATTATTAAGATTTGATTATCCTTCTACCTAAATTACCCGAATATACATGTACTTGCGATGGATGGTTCGAAACGATAATCATGGTGTTGATTTTGGAATTTGGAAAACCATAAAACCAAACCATTTGATGATTCCGCTTGATTTACATGTGCAACGAACTGCTATAAAATTAGGTTTGCTCACTCGCACTCAAAGCGATTGGAAAGCAGTTTTAGAATTAACGGAAAACCTCAAAAAATTTGATAAAAACGACCCAGTAAAATACGATTATGCTTTGTTTGGTTTAAGCGTTATGCCAAACTTTAATCAAGCATAATTTTATCATCAACAGCTGGAATACTAATGTGTTTGAACCCGGCATCTAATAATCTTTCTTTATAATTTACTTGCGTTGGATATTCGCCATGAACTAAAAACATTTGCTTTATTTTGCTTTTATTTTGGCAACTTAAATATTGTATCATTTCATTGTAATCACCATGTGCACTGTATGAATCCATAACCACAACATCGGCATAAACTTGATGTTCTTCACCAAATATTTTTATTGTTTTATCACCATTTCTAATTTTACCACCTGTAGAATGTGGCTCGGCATAACCAACAATAAGAATGGTATTTTTAGGATTTCCAATATTATTAGCCACATGGTGTTTTATACGTCCAGCTTCTATCATTCCTGAAGCAGAAATAATAATACAAGGACCTTTTAATTCATTTAAACTTTTTGATTCCTCTACAGTTTTTACATAAACTAATCTATTGAATCCAAATGGATCTTCATCTTTTTTCATGTATTCTAAAATATCATCGTTAAAACATTCCTCATGCTCACGCATAATATTAGTAGCATTTATAGAAAGCGGACTATCAACATACACATTAATTTTAGGTAACTTTTTTTTGGTTGCCAATTGATCTAAAGCATAAACTATTTCTTGCGTTCTGCCCAAGCTAAATGCTGGAATTATTAACTTGCCTTTTTTGGTAACACAAGTATTATAAACAACTTCAAAAAGTTCTTTTTCACTCATGTCTTTGTTGCTATGCAATCTGTCGCCATAAGTTGATTCAGCAATAATATAATCGGCTTGTGGGAATGGCTGAGGATCTCTTAAAATCGAACCATTATATCGACCAATATCTCCAGTAAAACAAAGATGTTTGGTTTTTTTGTTTTCAATATATGCTAAATTGATAGCTGCACTCCCAAGAATATGCCCAGAGTCCGTAAAAGTGAGTTTTACATTTTTACATACATCAAATTTTTCATTATATGTTACTGTAATTATTTGTTTTAAACATTGCGCCACGTCATCTAAATCATAAAGCGGTAATAAAGGTACTTCACCACGTTTTAGTCTCCGTTTATTTACAAATTTCAAATCATTTATTTGAATGTGTGCACTATCGCTCAACATTATATCGCATAAATCGGCAGTAGCTGGCGTACAAATAATTGAGCCAGAAAATCCTTGTTTTACCAAGTTGGGAATATTTCCAGAATGGTCAATATGGGCATGAGAAAGTATTAAATAATCAATACTTGCTGGGTCAAAATTAAATTTTCTATTTTTATCACCTTCATTACTCCCCTTACCTTGAAACAAACCACAATCTAACAAAATTTTTATACCATCATTTGTTGTCAGTAAATATTTGCTACCAGTAACTGTTTGTGCTGCACCTAAAAATTGAACTTCCATATATTAAACAAATATATTGTTTATTTAATACGAAAATTAAAAATTAAAATGATAAGATATTCAAAATGCTATGATTGAAATTGGTAAAATATTTGAAATAATTTTTAACTTTTTATGAAGCGGAAAACTGTATTTTTGAAAAAAAATTATATGGAAAATATACAGGAAAATAATCCGCTTCATGGCTATACATTAGAAACAATTTTAACATATTTACACGGATATTATGGCTGGGAAAAGTTATATGATCAAATTCCAATTAACTGTTTTAAAAGTAATCCTTCTATCAAATCGAGCTTAACTTTTTTACGTAAAACCCCTTGGGCTCGCGTACGATTAGAAAACACATTTGTTTATATTACCCGCAAAGGAATTGACCCAAAACTATTGGTAATAAAGGAAAAAAAGAAAAAAGTAGTGGGAAGTTAATAAGGTTTGTAAGTTGATTAGTAAGTGATAGTTTTATAATTTATTTATTAAAAAAATATTTTATTGCCAAATCAATATGCTGATGCCAAAGTTGTAAAAATGTTCCACCAATCTGCACTTCCTTCATTTTTTCCAAGACGAACAATGATTAAATTTTTTGATGGATTTACATATACAAATTGCCCCAAAATACCTTCAGCCATAAAGTCGCCATTGGCAGTTGGAAGCCACCAATGATGCTGATAATATTGAACACTTCCATTTTTATTTTCTGCTTTGGTTGATTGCTCAACCCAATTTTTAGCCACAATTTGTTTGCCATTCCAATTGCCTTTATTTAAATATAATCTTCCAATTTTTGCAAAATCTCTGGCTCTTGCATTTAAGCAACAAAATGTTTTTTCTAACCCATTTTTATTTCTATCAATACTCCAAGATGCATCATATTCCATGCCCAGCGGCATCCAAATTTTTTGTTGTAAATATTCAGTAATGGTTTTTCCTTTTAGCGAACGCTCTAACACCAAACCTAATAACTGTGTGTTCCCACTTACATATTCAAACTCTTTACCAGGCTCAGTTTTAGTCTTCATTTTACTAATTTCTTTTCTCAAATTAAGTCCATAATAAAACGATGCTGCATCGCCAAAAGGATTGATATAACTTTCGTTAAACTTAATGCCAGAAGTCATTTGTAGCAGATGTTTGATTGTGATTTTTTCAAAACCACTTTTGGTTAATTCAGGAATATATACTGTTATTGGCTCATTCACCGAGTGAATAAATCCATCATCTATTGCGCAACCAATTAAAATAGATGTTACAGATTTTGCCATAGAAAAAGATGGGACAATGCGTTCCTTATCATAACCTTTAAAATATTTTTCATATTGAATGGTATCGTTTTGAATTATTAGAAAAGCTATAGTATTATTATCTTCAAGGTATTTATCAAATGTAACTTCATTATTCTTTCCGTCATTCAACTTTTTGGGAAATTTCCCTTTTTCGTTTGCATAAAAATAATACTTTAAAGAATCATTTTTCAATGATCTTGATTGAAATTTTTTATGGTCATTTATATCTGCAAAATTATAAAATACAAAACGTACCAATTGACATGAATTAATTGTAATTACAATCAAAAAAAATATCAATAATTTAGTCCAAAGCTGCTTATTTACTGTTAACATATTTGTTTATTTAGGTTTCAATAAAAATTACTTTATTTTCATCGCTCTTAATAATTTATTTCTATCGCTAATACTTGCTTGGCGTAGCGTGTAACCATCTCCACTAACTTTTCCTGCACTTTTCTTAATAGCTTCATTAAATACTTTGTCACTACTTATTACATTCATATTTCCTTTTAGGTATTTAAAATAATACCAAGACCCATTATTTTGTTGTAAATAAATTACAATTTCATCGGTAGTTCTACCTTTCTTAATTTCAATTCTTCCTTGTAAATTACGTTCAATTAAATATTTATCAATGCTTCTTACTCCAAAGTCACCTTGGTTTATAAACGAGCGTGTTGGTTGATTCCATTTGAAATTTATGTCGGTAATGAAAAACATTTTGAATAAATTATTAATCAATTTTCCACTTAATTCATCACTAGCTTCATCACTTAATTTTTTCAAAACTTTATCTTCCACTAATTCAGGAATAGAAATATTCAATATCTCTTTATTATAAAATTCTGTTGTGTTGGTAGCAGATTGATCTGTAATAGAATCCACCATTACTTTTAAAGCATTTTCGGGTAATTCAAAATCGAAAACCATAGATAAATGCATAGTAAAAATAGTATCTCTTAAATCAAAATTACTGTTTCCAGCAGCTAAAACTTTAAACTTAGGCGCATCAAAACCAAAGTTAAATTTACCTTCGGCATAAATTGCTTTTTTAGCCTCACTAACTGCCATAAAATTACCTTTTTTAGCACCTTGTCCAAATACTTTTGCATAAGGTCCAATTCTAAATTCTTCAAATTTATCGTTATAAGCAAATGTTCCTTCAACTTTTAATAATTCCACATCACTTTTTGAAATCATGCGACTAAACATTGCAGGATAAACATGTGCTGCATCTGCACTTACATTAATTCCGTTATATAATGCTTGTCTGTTTAAGTTGGTTAATGGTGGCAATAAATCAATATAAACTGTGTCTGGATTTATTACTGCTGCCGACTTAAACCAATCTGTTTTGGGTTCATACAATGAATGCAAAGGTTTAAAAAATCCGTTGTATTCTAAGTTTCTGTTAAATGAATGTAACAATGTATTTCCCCTAAATGCTAACTTAGCTCCTACGTTAAAGTTAATTGAATCTGGAATATTTGATTTACCCCCCAAAAACTTTTTATCTTCAGTATAAATTTCATTCAAATAAAAACGTTGTTGCTTTTTATTTTTATCTAAATATATATAATTTCCTTGACCACGAACATCTGTTCGTCCATTTATTTTTAAAGTAACTTGTTCTATTTTATGAAAATTAGTAATTGTGTCAGCATTAATTTTGGCATTTAACAGATCATACATTTCAGCATCTTTACCTATATCTACTTTACCATTTTCAGGTATTACCCTACTATCTACAATATTTATATAAGGTACTTTAGTAGCATGCATTATAAAATCTGACAAACCAATTTTGGTACTAGCACTTTTAAAAGTTAAATTGTCTTGACTTTGACGTTTTGATACTAAATAACTTGCCTGAGTTGGACTTTCTTCATGGGTTTTTCCAATAAATTCCATGGTTCTCGGATCCATTTCCCAATGTAATTTTTCAAAACTCCCTTCGTATAAATTATAAGCAAAGTCGTTATTTATTTCGTGCGGATTTAAATACATAAAATCCCCAAATCGTTTTTCTAAATTCACGTAAGCATCTATTTTTTGGGTTACAAAAGCAATTCTTGAAGTATCACCAGGCCAACGCTGACGAAAAATTGCATCATCACTTAAAATCTCTTCAGGTCTTAATTCATACATGTCAGCAATTAATTCCCCATCTTCAATTTTCATACTTCCTTTTGCATTCATAGCCAATGGAGTTAAAATTAATACACCTCTTAATTCAGCTTTCCCATTTGCAATTTTTATAGATTCTCCTTTGTTAAATATAAACATCGTATCTTGATATGGAATCCAATGATTATATACGTTTGTTGAACTAACAACTGTTGGATACTTATCCGTTTTATCATTTTTAAAATATTCACAATTGGCATTCATGCTATCCAATAACAAGTTAAATCTATTACTTTTTGACTTTGAAGCTAAGTAAGTAATTATTCCATCTCCTATTAAACCTTCATTACTTAAACTTAAAGCAAATTGACCTGTACCTTTTCCTTTGTATAAATTATAGTTGGAATTAAAGTCGTTTGGAATGTAAAAACCCAAAGATTTGTCGGGTTGTAAATTTATTTCTTGTCGCATATCTGGAACAATTCCATCGCTATGCAAAGTTCCTGGTAATGCCAAAGTATATAAATTCAAATCACTTAAACTATCAATTTTAAAGGGGTCAACGTCAAAGAAAAACCTATCTTGAATATAATTTCCTAATTGGGTAGTTGGGTAATCATAATATACTTTTGAACCTACTTCACTTGTAAATTTCGGATAACCAGGATAATTTTTTCTGCTACTTTTATTATAAGGATAATCTATTTCTAAAGTTCCATATATATTTTGAAGCACACTTTTCACATTGGCCAAATATCCCAAAGTATCGTCTTGATATAAAAATTTTAATGAATCAACATTGTTTAACCTAACATCAAATTTGGTGTAATCAAAGGAGAAATTACTGCCATAAAAATCCGCCATACCTGCACGTAATTTTCCGTTAAAATCAATGGTTCTATTTTTTTTAATAGTTAATATTTGTTCTTTAGGAGTTACTTCCACATTTTGCGAATCACTGAACTTAAACCTACCAACTCCTTGAATGATCAAATCGTTATTAATTAAACTTAAAGCTGCATTTGGAATTGTACTAATTATTGATTTAAAACTAATAGCATCATAATCAGTTCTGCCCATATGTGCGTTCACAAAATCTTTCAGTTTTGTTTTAATAGTTACCGTTTTTAACTGCTCATTATAATTCAAAAAACCTCTATCGTTTAAATCAATCATCATTATTTTTATATCACTCAAATCACTTTTGTGATAGGAAGCATACGACTCAATATTGAATGAAGTAATTTTATATTTTTCACAATAAATTTTTATGCGTTGCAATGGATTATAATCCAACATTCCTTGCAATCTTTCATAAATAATGTCTCTAAAATAATTGATTGATTGAAACTTTGCAGGATCATCTCCAGCAATATTATTCAAGTCAATTTTGGGATTATTTACATTCCATTTTAGCTCATCTACATAAAATTCTAAATTGTGAAAATAATCAACAAATGGAGCTGCACTAATTCCCATTTTTGTATCACGGTACAAACTTATTTTATCATCATTTACCAAATAAGTAAACCTTAATTGTGGATGAAAAATGGAGTCTTTATCTAAAAAAATTGTCAACTCAACTTTATCATTTGTAATCTTGTTATCGCGCATAAAAAACTCATCACTAGCAATGCGCATTACGGGTTTGTTTTTAAAATAAAAGTACAATTCTGCCTTTTGATTTCCTGAACTTTTACCAACTACTAATGCTCCTTTTAATCCAAAACCACCTTTATATTTTGCTTTGCCATAAGTAATTCCACTAAATGTTTGCGTGGTACTTTCAAACTGCGGATATATTGATTTATTTCCTTGATTACTTCCTAAAGGTTTATCATAAACTTTTCCCATTACAGGCTCTTTAAATCTATCTTTATAAGTAAGCATTGCACTATCGGCTGTCATTAAACCATCGTATAAATTTATAGAATAATTGTTCAATTTTGCAAATACTCGCGCTGTGTCTAAACCTACTCTCGACCAATCTACTTTTCCACCCTTGCCTATAAACTGATTTGTACCAGCATAATACTTTCCATTTGTTCTTAATATTTCAAAAGTATCACCTGGTGTATAGCATATTAAATCCAAATTTTTAAAAATAAAAGTAGCTTGTCCTTCCATTTTTAAATCCACATCGGAAGCATTACAAACCCAAACCGAAGTTCCCATTTTAAGCATTACATTATCGGCAAATACATTTTTTGAAACGTTTAAAAATCTTTTAAATTCTTCTGCATTTTTCTTCAATGAACTATATAAAGTTTTGTGCCAATTATCAAATTTTACTAATTGATTATTTGCTACCAATGCATTAACTGTTTGCATATAAAAATAAAATTCATAACTAGGCTGCATTTGTTTTTGAAGCATTTCGTTACAAATTTTTACCATTTGTTGCTTTTGAGGTAAGCTGAATTTTCCAATATTATAATTGGACGCAAAGTTTTCTGCTTCATCTTTTGCATCACTTTTTCCACTTCGCATAAACGATTCAAATTCAGTTATAAAAACATTAGGATCGTAAGAGAAACTTGTTGGCCTTTGGGCTAATAAATGAGTATTTGATAAAATGTATAAAAGCGCAATAAATATGGTTTTTTTCATTGGGTGCAAGATATGATTTTTGATTTGTGATTTGTGAATTGTGAATTTTGATTTGTGAATTTTGAATTACTTGTTTTCCGTTGGCTAAAGCCGAACGGCAATTGATCTTTTGCCTATTGCAAATTGTCTATTGTCTATTGCCAATTGCTCATTGAGCTTGTCGAAATGATTGCCTATTGCTCATTGTTCAAAGTAAACAAAATTATCATCAACAGAAATACTACATTTTTTACCTAACCAAACGCTTAAATTTAAATTTTCGTGTCCGGCCGGAAAACCATAAAATACTGGATATGTATATTCTTCCATTGTTTCTTTTATTATTTCATAACAAGATTTATTAAAAGCAAATGGCGCTGAATTTTCATTCATATCGTTCATTCCGCCAACTATTAAAGCTTTTAAGTTCTTTAATTTTCCGGCACGTTTAAAGGTTTGCATCATTCTATCTATGTGATAAAAATATTCACCAATGTCTTCAATAAAAAGAATTTTATTGTCAAAATCTAAATCGCTATTACTTCCTAATAAACAGAATAAAACAGAGAGGTTTCCACCAACTAATTCACCCGAAACGGTTTTGTTTTTATTGAATGGGTGCTGCGCAAATTGAATAGCAATTGGATTACCCAATAATGCATTTTTTAAACTTTCAATGGTTTCTGTATTAAAATATTTGCCTTGCATGGTAACAGGCATGCAACTATGCAAAGTTGTTATTCCAAAGTTCTGATTAATATGAGCATGCAAAACAGTTACATCACTAAAACCAGCTATTATTTTAGGTTTTTGAATAAATTTTGTAAAATCTAGTTGATCTATAATTCTAACAGTTCCATAACCTCCTCTTGCAATAACAATGGCGTTTACTTCCTCATTATCTAATAATTCTTGGAAAGCTTTTGCCCTTATTTCGTCATTACCTGCAAAGGCATTTTCCTTAGCAAATAAAGATTCATTGACCAATACATTTAAACCCCAACTTTCAAAAATGTTAGTTGCAT
>CAIUQQ010000333.1 GCA_903901345.1 uncultured Bacteroidota bacterium
AAATAAATTAATTGAAAAGTTAACATATGATGGTTTGATTTTATTGGTTGATAGTAATTATAAAATTCCTGTTGCCAATCAAATTAATCAATTGGTAAAAGATTTAACTGCTGAAGGATATCAACTAAGCGTTATTTATGCTGGTAGAAATCAAACACCACCCACAGTAAAAAAGTTAATACAAGCCACATATAATTCGATGGGTAAAAAAGTTAAAACGCTATTTATTTTAGGACATGTTCCTGTACCTTATTCAGGTTATTTTTCAACTGATGGACAAGCTCCTCCGCCCGATGGACACATAGAAGGAAGTGGAAACCATACAGGTGCTTGGCCTGCCGATGTTTTTTATGCCGATATGTATGATGATTGGACTGATATTTCTGCTAATTGTACTACTGGAACCCAAGCTCGAATGTATAATATTCCTGGCGATGGAAAGTTTGATCAAACTAAATTACCAAATATTTTATCGTTAGAAACGGGAAGAGTTGATTTATACGACATGCCTGCTTTTGGTAAGTCAGATACTACTTTAATTATAAATTATTTAAACAGAGACCATAACTGGAGAACAGGTAATTTACAAACGGTTGAACGCAGTTTAATTGATGATAATTTTCCCACTTTAAATTTATCATCTACTGGTTATAATAATTTTGCAGCATTGGTAAAAACTGATAGTATTTTTAATGACCGTGATTACATGACTGCACAAAAAAAAGGTTCCTATTTATGGAGTTATGGTTGCGGTGCTGGTGGGTTTCAATCGTGCAGTGGAATAGGAAATACCAATAATTTGGTGAATGATTCATTCAATAATATTTTTACCATTTTGGCAGGTAGCTTTTTTGGTGATTGGGATAATCAAAACAATTATTTACGTGCTCCACTTGCGCAATCTTCATTAAGTTGTTTTTGGGGTGGTTTGCCCAAATGGTATGTGCATCACATGGGATTAGGAATGAATATTGGTTATGGTGCATTGATTACTCAAAACAATGTTGATTTTTATAATAATGGTAATTTTAATTATGCATTCAATTCTGTTCACATTGCACTAATGGGCGATCCAACTTTGAAAATGCGTAATTTAAACCACGTTTCATTTTTAAATGCAAAAAGTGTAAACTCAAAAGTGAATTTAAATTGGCAGCCTGTTACTGGTAGTATTGATGGCTATTGTATTTACAAAGTTGATACCATTAACAATGTTTATACAAGGGTAAATACCAATATTATAACAGATACTTTTTATACAGATAATATTAATTATGTAACAGGAAATTATACTTATGCTGTTAAAGCAATTAAATTAGAAACTACTCCATCTGGAAGTTATTATAACACAGGTGGAGCGGCATTTGCAAATGTAAATCATAAGGCAAGTGGAATAAATGAGCATACAAAATTAAGTTTTGATTTAACAATATTTCCAAATCCATCAACCAATATTTTTCATTTAAATTCAGATGAGTTTATTCCTGCTCAATCGCAATTATTAATAAATGATATAACGGGAAAAGAAATTTATAAAACAACGATTTTAAATAACGTTAAAACCATTGATATTGACTTATCAAGTCAGCCAAAAGGAATATATATTTTAAACTTACAATTAACCAATTATTCGGTAAGTAAAAAGTTGATTTTGATGAATTAGTTCAGTGAATTAATCAGTAAAATTAGGGTTTAATGAGTAATACAATTCAGTAAATTTTATAATAAAATTTACTATTAAAATAAATTTTAGCATACTACAAAATGAAAATTAGAAATTTTGAATTTAAGGCAAAAGTAAATGGCATAGAAAAATATGAAAACAAATTACTTGCTTTAAATCCAAGATTTGTAGGAATAGACCACCAAACAGACACTTATTTTAATGCTGTACATGGAAGGCTAAAACTACGAGAAGGAAATATTGAAAATTCATTGATTAATTACGACAGAGAAAATATATTAGGTTCAAAAGAATCTCAAATAATTTTATACCAACATGAGCCAAATATTGCTTTAAAAAACATATTGACAAGGCAGTTAGGAGTGAAAATTATAGTTGATAAAAAACGCAAAATATATTTTATCGATAATATTAAGTTTCACTTTGATTCAGTTGAAAAATTAGGTTCATTTATAGAAGTGGAGGCAATTGACAGTAAAGAAGAATTTACTATTGAAGAGCTTAAAAAACAATGCGATACTTTTTTTGATTACTTTGAATTAACTAAAGAAAATATAATTGACAAATCATACAGTGACTTAATGATGGACTTAAATAAATAAGCAATATTCCATTAGAAAATACCTTTAATTTGCCCAATATTTAAATGTAATTGAATAAGTAAAAATAAAACAAATTGTCAATTCATTGAATAGTAAAATAATGAAATGTTATTTTTATTATAATTAGGCAATTTTAAAAATAAAACTAGGAAACAGACAATTAAACTATAGGTTTGTTTGAAAGTTAAAAACCACCAAAAATATTTAAAAGAAAAAAATGCCAATAATTATTCCAATCTATTGGAATAATTATACTAGCAAATAAACATTTTTATTTTGCTTGAAAGCGGCTTTAACTTTTAAAAAAACACCAATCCACAAAAAAGTAAACAAACAGCTAATTAAGAAATAAGTCAACTAGTTTTACTTGTTAATTTGTTAGTGCAAAGTATATATATATATTAAGCATGAAAAAGAAAGTAATTATAATTGGAGCTGGTTTTGCCGGTGTTCAATTAGCAAGGAATCTTGACTCAAATTTATTTGATGTTTTGCTAATAGATAAAATTAATCACCATCAGTTTCAACCATTATTTTATCAAGTTGCAACTTCTCAAATTGAGCCATCTAGCATTTCTTTTCCAATTAGATATATTTTCCATAAAAAAAGAAATATTGAAATAAGACTTGCTGAAGTAAACAGTATAAATTATGAATCAAAATCAATTCATACAAGTATTGGCGATTTTAAATATGACACGCTTGTAATTGCTATTGGATGTAAAACTAATTTTTTTGGAAATAAAGAAATTGAAGCAAATGTATTTACTTTAAAATCTACTTACGATGCAATAGAAATACGAAATCATATATTAAAAACATTTGAAGCCATTATTTCAACGGAAGGAAGTGAGAAAGAATATTTACAGAATTTAGTAATTGTGGGTGCGGGTGCAACTGGAGTGGAATTAGCAGGTGCATTTACAGAAATAAGAAAATATAATTTACCAAAAGATTATCCAAATATTGACTTTACACAATTCAAAATTGTTTTAATAGAAGGCAGTAAAAACACGCTTAATAATATGAGTGAAAACTCAAAACGTGTATCAGAAAAATACCTCATAGAAATGGGTGTTATTCTTTATAAAGAAACCTTTGTGAAAAACTATAATGGTTTGGAATTAGAGCTTAGTTCAGGTGAAATAATTAAAACAAAGTCAGTAATTTGGGCTGCTGGTGTAATTGGAAATATTATTAATGGTTTGCCAAGTGAAACAAATTCAGTAGGAAATAGAATTAAAGTTGATAGAAATAATAAATTAATTGGAATTGAAAATGTTTATGCAATTGGTGATATTGCAATGATGGAAACGCCACTTTATAAACGTGGTCATCCGCAAATAGCTAATGTTGCCATTAATCAAGCTAAGAATTTAGCAAAAAACCTCCAAGCTATTTTAACAAATAAATCACAACGTGATTTTGAATATAAAGATTTGGGTTCAATGGCTACTGTAGGCAGAAATAAGGCTGTAGTTGATATAGGGAAAATAAGGATTTCAGGTTATTTTGCTTGGTTAATATGGATGTTTTTACATTTAATGCTAATTCTGAGTGTTAAAAATAAGCTAATAATTTTTATCAATTGGTCATGG
>CAIUQQ010000334.1 GCA_903901345.1 uncultured Bacteroidota bacterium
CTGTTGTTCCTCCGTTGGTTCAATGGAATCAGTAATTTGTTTATCAATTAAAATAGGTGTTTCAATTAAAACTTCTTTTTCAACAACTGAATTTTGAGGATTGGTTTTTAAAAATAATAAGGCTTTTTCCGATGCTTGTTGTTCAGCTTGCTTTTTGTTAGTATGCTCCGCTTCACCGAAAACTTTATCGTCAATAATAACAGTTAACTTATATATTTTTTGTTTGCCATGCGTTAATTCAGTTACGTTAAAGTCAAGATTCATTCCTGATTTTTGGGTAAACTCAATTAAACGTCCTTTAAAATTCTTTTCCGTTTGTTGTAATTTATCTACATCTAAATGGTATCGAATTAGTTTTTCAATAATAAAGTATTTTGATTTTTTATAACCTTGGTCTAAAAAAACAGCACCAATAAAAGCTTCTAAAGCATTACCAAAAATGCTATTGCGAAGGTTAATATTTTGCATACTTTTTTTATCGTACTCTACAAGTTTACTTAAACCAATTTTTAAAGCTAAATCATTTAAACTTACCCTGCTTACAATTTTTGAACGTAGTTCAGTTAAAAAACCTTCGTCTTTATAAGGATATTTTTTAAACAAATATTCAGCCACAACAGAGTTAAGCACTGCATCGCCCAAATATTCCAAACGCTCATTACTGTCTTTGCTTCCGCTATTATGAATTTTGTTTGCAGTAGAATGATGACGCAATGACTGCTTGTAACAACTTAAATTATAAGGTGTTAATCCAGTAATCTGCTTTATTCTAACAAATAAAACACGATTAGATGAAAAATAATACTTAAGAAAAGGGAAAAAGGTAATCAATTTTACTCCTCAAATTTCTTTAAAATAATGGAAGCATTATGGCCACCAAAACCAAAAGTGTTACTTAAAACCACTTTTACATCTCTTTGTTGTGCTTTGTTAAAAGTTAAATTTAACCTTTTGTCAAAAGCAGGATCATCAGTAAAATGATTGATAGTTGGAGGAATTATTCCTTTATTTATTGCAAATAATCCTGCAATGGCTTCAATTGCGCCAGCACCACCAAGCAAATGACCAGTCATTGACTTTGTAGAGCTAATATTGATATTGAACGCATGTTCACCAAAAACTGTTTGAATAGCTTTTATTTCTTGAGGGTCACCAAGAGGAGTTGAAGTACCATGAACGTTAACGTAATCAACTTCGTTTGGATTCATTTCCGCATCTAACAAAGCTGCTTTCATAACATTGGAAGCACCAATTCCATCAGGATGTGGAGCTGTCATGTGATAGGCATCAGCTGTAGCGCCATAGCCTACAATTTCGCCATAAATTTTTGCACCACGTGCTTTTGCATGTTCTAATTCTTCTAACATTAAAGCACCAGCACCTTCGCCCAAAACAAAACCATCTCTATCCAAATCAAAAGGACGTGAGGCTGTTTCTGGACTATCATTTCTTTCAGATAATGCTTTCATGGAATTAAAACCTCCCATTGCAGCTTCATTTACGGCAGCTTCTGAGCCACCAGTAAGAATCATATCTGCTCTATTTGATTGAATGTACATAAAGGCATCGCCTATTGCATTGGAGCTTGATGCACAAGCTGAAACAACTGCAAAATTGGGACCTCTAAAACCATATTTGATTGATATTAAACCAGCTGCAATATCAGCAATCATCATAGGAATAAAAAATGGGCTAAAACGAGGAGTACCATCACCTTTGGCAAATGAGGAAACTTCGTCTAAAAAAGTTTTTATTCCACCTATTCCTGATGCCCAAATTACACCTACTCTATCTTTGTTAACAGTATCTAAATTAATTCCACTGTCTAAAACAGCTTCATCAGAAGTTACCATAGCAAATTGGGTAAAACGATCCATTCTTCTGGCATCTTTTTTATCAAGATGTTGGTTTGGATCAAAATTCTTTACTTCGCAAGCAAATTTTGTTTTGAACTTGGAAGTATCAAATTGAGTAATTGGCGCGCTGCCACTTACTCCATTTGATAATCCGTTCCAATACTCCTGCAAACTGTTACCAATTGGAGTGATTGCTCCAAGGCCAGTAATTACTACTCTGCGTTTTGGCATGTAAAATAAGTTTTTTGGAGATTAATTTTGTAAAATTTTAAAATACTTAAATCTAATTACGATTTTACATTTGCTTCAATGTACGTAACTGCTTGTCCAACTGTACCAATCTTTTCAGCTTGATCGTCTGGAATAGCAATATTAAATTCTTTTTCAAATTCCATAATAAGCTCAACAGTATCTAAAGAATCTGCGCCTAAATCGTTTGTAAAACTTGCTTCGTCTGTAATTTCAGCTTCTTCAACACCAAGTTTATCCATGATGATGGTTTTTACTTTTCCTCTAATTTCTGACATTTTTGTATTGTTTAAATTTTTGATGTGGGTGCAAATAAAGCAGTTTTTATTAAAAAAATAAATATTTTATATCATTCTAATAAAACAAATGCTCTTTTTTGCGTTAAATTAATGAATTATTTGGTTAATTATATTGCTTTTTAAAACATGTAAGTCTTTGGTTTTTATGTTTTTATTGAATATTTATTCCTTTAAATGATATCAAAAAATATTTTTAAATTAAATAATTATCAATAATTTTTTTGTTGATGAATTATAATTTTATGCCATAAGCTAAGTCACCTGCATCACCAAGTCCGGGCATAATATAGCTATTTTCGTTCAAATCTTTGTCAATTGCTGCGGTAATTATAGTTGCATTTGGCATAAAACGCTGTACATAAACTAATCCTTGCTCGCTTGCTATTAAACTTGCTATGAACACATTTTTGGGTTTTCCATGTTTACAGAGTGCCTGATACGCCAAATACATGCTTCTACCTGTGGCAAGCATAGGATCAATTAATATGATGGTTTTATCTTTTAAACTTGGTGAAGCCATGTATTCAACCACTATTTCAAATTCTCCAGGTGAGCTATGTTTTCGATATGCGGATACAAATGCAGAATCCGATTGGTCATAAAAGTCTAAAAAACCTTCATGCATAACCAATCCTGCTCTTAAAATACTGCAAATTATAGGCTTTTCCTGAATTATACTTGTTTCAACCGTTGCTAATGGCGTTTCAGTGTGAACAGTTTCATAATTTAATTTCTTACTGATTTCGTATGCCAATATTTGTGCAATGCGAAATAGATTTTTTCTAAACCTTAGGGTATCTTTTTGAATTTCTTTATCTCTTATTTGAGTTAAATAATGTTTAATGATTGAATTATTTTCAGAAAGATTTGTAAGCATAATCTTATTTATTAAGTAATTATTTAACTGAAGGAGTTTTATATATTCTAACAGAGTCAAGCGGAGTTTTATTCAAATTTTTAGATTTCAATAAAACTTTTAATGGCTGAATTTGGAACTTTATACTGTCTTGTTTTGTCAATGCTCTTTCTTTAAGCACATTGTCTATTTCTTTCTGAAATTTATTAATTACAATATTTGTCTTTGTAACTTTAACTGTTTCACTTGCAGTTATTGGATCAACTAAATCTGTTTGAAAAACCCTCACACCATATTCGCTGCTATTTCTTAACATGGGTGCTGCTGCAATTTGATTATAACGCTTAAAAAATACGATATCTCTAGTATTGAAATTTTGAGCATTAATACTTTCAATTAAATTTCCTGTTTCCACTTCCCAAATTTTTATACTTCCATCATTGCAACCAGTTGCACAATATTTACTATCAAAACTGAAGGCTACTGCAGTTACTTTCCAACAATCAACAGGAAGTTTTTTTAACTCATTTCCAGTTCTAATGTCCCAAATTCTTGCACTTTTATCGTTACTACCACTTAATAAGTACTTCTGATTTGGACTAACTTCTATGGCATTTACCACATCTGTGTGGCCAATAAATGAGCGTTGAGTTTGGCTATTAGCCACATTTATAACTCTAATAGTTGGTTCTTGCCCAGCTACAATAATAGTTCTTGGGTCGTTGCTCATTGCCAAAGCATTCACTTGAACAGCATTTTGTAAAGTCCTTAATATTTTTTGAGTTTCTAAACTCCAAATTATAATTTTACCAGCATCGTCACCACTAAAAATAACTTTTCCACTGTTGTCAAATGTTAAAGCATTAATATTTGCAGCATGACCGCTTGAAGCTACTAACATTTTTATTTTTTTGTAGGTGCTGTCATATACGTTTATTGCCAAATCATTAGAAGCACTGGCTAGTAAACTTCCTTGTTTACTGTATTTCAATGCATTAATCTGTGCATTATGTGCATCTGTAATAGTTTTAACTAACTTTATTGCTGTATCGCAACTGTAAAAATTGATAGAATTATCCCAACCTGCAGATGCTAATAAATTATATTTTAAAGAAAACGCCAATGCATTTAAATCATTTGAATGACCCGGTAATATAACTTGGTGAGTTGCTAATTGCTTTTGAGCAAATAGCTGTTGTACTGAAAATAAAGTAATTATAATAAATAAGATTTTTTTCATCTATTGTTTTTTGTAATTTTTGCAAATTAATATTATTTGAGCAAAAATATAAATATTGGGCAAAAATATTTATTTCAATTGTCCTTTTATAAACTTTGAATATGATTTACAATAGTCAGTTAAAGGACAATTATTACATTTTGGCGAACGTGCGGTACAAGTATATCTTCCATGTAATATTAACCAATGATGAGCTATGGCAACAAATTCTTCAGGAATGTATTCCAATAATTGATTTTCGGTTTGAAGCGGTGTTTTTGAATTTGTTAATCCCAAACGGTTACTAACTCTAAACACGTGAGTATCTACCGCCATACTAGGTTGATTGTATATAACCGATGTAATTACATTGGCGGTTTTACGGCCTACTCCTGGTAATTTCATCAAATCTTCGGTGGTTTCAGGAATTTTATTTTTAAAATCTTTCACCAACATTTGAGCCATTCCAATTAAATGCTTGCTTTTGTTACTTGGGTAACTTACCGATTTTATATAATAAAATACGTCATCGAACTCTGCTTCTGCCAATTTTATAGGATTTGGAAAGGCTTTGAACAATTCTGGTGTTACCAAATTTATTCTTTTATCGGTACATTGAGCCGAAAGAATAACAGCAATTAATAACTGAAAAGGATTTTCATAATGTAATTCTGTTTCTGCAATTGGCTGATTAGTTTTAAAATAATTAATTATATGCTCAAATCTTTCCTTTTTTCTCATAAAATAGCTTCGTAATAATTAGACAATGTTTAAATCAAATTGTTTGAACAATAATTCTATTGGTTATTATTGCTCCAAAATAAACTAAAAACATGAAACTTTTCATCACCTTTGCGATCATTTTTTCATTAAATTTTGCAAGAAAAGCGCAAGAAAATGCCGATAGCCTCCAAAATGCGTTTAATCCTGAAAGCAAAAAAGCGTTTTTTATACCCAATAAAACAATCATTTTTAATACTGCAGACTCTATTAATCCTGAATTTGAAGTGGTAAATGGAAAAGAATTGGTTTTTAAATATGAGTTTAGAAGCAAAGAATATTTAATGATTTCGGATGATGAGTTTGTAGAAAGATTATTTTTTAAGGTTTTGCCAAAAGGCAATAAATTTATTTACAACCTTAATAATTTCAAAAAATCACATTTATTATATTCCCAAAGTTGTTTTTGTATGGATGCAGGAAATTATGTAATTCAAAAAGGAAGTATTGTAGGAAAAAAAGTGAATAAAAATACTTGGGATGTTAAAATTAAATTTAGCTACATAGCTAGAAACACTAAGAATTTGGTAAATAAAACCTATCATTTAAAATACAAGATTGCAGGAAAAGATGACAACTAATTTTGAAATAAAACAAGCTACCATTAACGATGCACAAACCATTGTTGATTTGATAAAAGCCATTGCTGAATACGAAAAACTTTTAGACCAAGTACAAGCAACTCCCGAAACTATTATTGAACATTTATTTTCACAAAAATCGTATGCTGAATGCTTAATTGCATTTGAAAACAAGGAACCAATAGGTTTTGCATTGTTTTTTCATAATTTTAGCACTTTTGTAAGTAAACCTGGCATTTATTTAGAAGATTTGTTTGTGTTAGAAAGCCACCGAGGCAAAGGATACGGCAAAAAATTATTGCTACAAGTTATTGCGTTAGCAAAACAAAGAAACTGTGGCAGAGTAGATTGGAGTGTGTTAAATTGGAATAAACCTGCTATTGATTTTTACGAGAGTTTAGGTGCTACCGCAATGAACGAATGGACTACTTACAGGTTAAATGAAGAAACAATTTCTACGCTTTTAAACAAATGATTATAAATATTTACACCGATGGCGCTGCAAGGGGAAACCCAGGAAATGGAGGTTATGGCATAGTTTTAACAAGCGGGAAATTTAAAAAAGAACTTTCAGCTGGTTACCGATATACTACCAATAACCGCATGGAATTATTGGCCGTTATTGTTGCCTTGCAGCAATTAAAAAATCCAAATATGCAAGTAAATATTTTTACGGATAGTAAATATGTGTGCGATGCCATTGAAAAAAAATGGGTTTTTGGTTGGAAAGCAAAAGGATTTGTAGGTAAAAAAAATGCGGATTTATGGAACGAATTTTTGAAAATATATGCACAACATCAAGTAAAAATGCATTGGGTTAAAGGACATGCCGGCCATCCTGGAAATGAACGCTGCGATGTGTTAGCCACTGAAGCAGCTGATAATAAATCAAATTTATTAATTGACCACGTATATGAACAAGAGCAAAAAGCTGAAAATGGACTGTTATAAATAAAATTCATTTAAACAGTATTAATTTAAATATAATTATCTTAAAATTTTATACTAACTAAGTTGCGTTCATAAACATAATCATCATCATC
>CAIUQQ010000335.1 GCA_903901345.1 uncultured Bacteroidota bacterium
ATTTTCCCAAAAATGGACTTAATTTGCAGTATTAAATAAGTATAAATGAATAAAGTTTTTAGTTTAGTAGTTATATTGTTTTCCATTCAAAGTTTTGCTCAATCTGTAGTACCTTGTTTTACCGATGAATTATATGTTAAAGCCGTTCGTGAAAATCCACTTTTAAAAATAGAAGAAGACCGTGGCAATCAAATTGCCCGGGAATATGCCAGTAAATTTAGTTTAGCAAAAGCAGGAACGGTAATTTATATTCCAGTAGTTTTTCACATTATTCATAAAAACTCGTCAGAAAATATCACTCAAGCACAAATCAATGATTGTATTCGTGTTTTAAACGAAGATTTTAGAAAAAAAGCCGGAACCAATGGTGGTACAAGTACTGATACCAAAGCGGTAGATGCCGAAATAGAATTCAGATTAGCACAAGTTGATCCAAGTGGAAATCCTACAGATGGTGTGAATAGAATTTATAATGCATCGGAAACAATTAATGGAACTGACGTAACTAAAACGTTAAGTTATTGGGATAGCAACAAATATTTTAATATTTGGGTGGTAAATATAATTAATAGTTCAAGCGTTCCTGCTGGTTCTATCATTCTTGGATATGCTCAGTTTCCCTCATCTCGTAATTCAAGACCGTCAACAGATGGAATTATTGTAAGAGCAGATCAAGTTGGAAATATTGGAATGGGTCAAACTGGTCAAGCAGGTAGAACTGTTACCCACGAATCGGGCCATTGGTGTGGTTTATATCATCCGTTTCAAGGTGGTTGCGTAGGCGGAACTTCAAGTAATTGTTTATCTCAAGGCGACCAAGTTTGCGATACTCCTCCTGTGGCTGTTTCTACAAGTGGTTGTCCTACTTCTCAAAATTCTTGCTCAAATGATGCTCCCAATTTACCCGATAATATTAAAAATTATATGGATTATGCCGATGGAACTTGCATGGATATGTACACTGCAGGTCAATCTGTAAGAATGAAAAGTCAAATGAGTACTTATAGAGCTAATATTTATTCAACTGCTAATTTAAGTGCTGCTGGAGTTAATGCCGATGGAACATATAAGCCATTGACTTCTGCTGTAATTAAAGCGCCAGTTTTGATAGATTTTAACGAACAAGTTAATCGCTTTGAAATTGAAAATTTTATGAATCCCAACACGGGTTGGAAAGCCAATTATCAAGTTGGTTATAACGATAATTCTAGCATGCGTTTTAATGCTTACGATAATGGTGCTAACAGTGTTTTAAATACTCGCGATGAATTTCATACAAGTAATATTGACATTACTGCTTTAACTAAACCAATATTGACTTTTCAAATTGCACATGCAAAAAGATTAAGTGGTTCAAGTGATCAAATAAATATGTTTGTTTCTAATAACTTCGGAAGAACAGAGGTTTTAGCAAAAGTTTTTACAGTTACAGACATTGAAACTGCACCTACAAAAGGGGATTCTGCTTTTGTGCCAAATAGTTCTCAATGGAAAAAATTAAGTTTAGACCTTACTGATTATAAAACGTATAATAATTTTAGGGTTCGTTTTGAATTACAAGCCCGCAGAGGTAACAATACTTATATTGATAATATTCAAATTGGAGAATTTGTAAGTGCAATAAATGAAGCAAATAATGCAATTAAAATTTCAATCAATCCTAATCCTACTAATGGAATTTCAAACTTAGTTTTTACCAGTGTTTCTAAGTCAAATGTCAACATAAATTTATATGATAGGACGGGTAAATTTGTAAAAAATATTTCTAACGATACTTATTCAGCTGGTGAACATAGTATTGAATTAAATTCAGCAGAATTAATAAAAGGAATTTATTTTATTAAAGTGCAACAAAACGAACAAACATTTACAAATAAGTGGATGGTAAATTAATTTACAATTTGCAATAAGCAAAAGACAAATATTAATTAAAAAAAGGAGGAAATGGCTTTGGCTTTTTCCTCTTTTTTTTTCTCTTTTACCTTTAATAACTATGTACCTATGTGAAAGTTTATAGCTTTGTTTTCTGAGTTCCAATGTGGTTGTTTTTTTCTTTCAATATTCAACAATTTAGCAATTCAACAATTCAACAATCAAATAAATATATAACAAATATTCTTGTTCATTCACTAAAATTGTAATTAATTGCAACATGAATAAGCGCGTTATACTTTTGATACTTGATGGTTGGGGACAAGGAACCAAATACCCTGGGAATGCCATTGAATTAGCCAATACTCCTAATTTTGATCATTTAATAAAAAACAATCCGCATTGCTTGTTACATACCTGTGGCGAATGGGTTGGATTGCCCAGCGGGCAAATGGGTAACAGCGAAGTTGGCCACATGAATATTGGTGCAGGAAGAGTGGTTTATCAGCAATTGGTTTTAATTGATAAAATGTTTCGTGAAAATAAAGTAGCGGAAATTGCTGTGCTGAAAAATGCCATTGAATACGCCAAAACTAATAACAAAAAAATTCATTTAATGGGTTTGTTAAGTGATGGTGGCGTGCATAGCAGTTTGAATCATTTAAAAGGATTATGCGCTATTTTTAAAGATAATAACTTCAATAATTTTTACCTACATGCCTTTACCGATGGTCGCGACACAGACCCAAATAATGGTGTAAAATATTTAAAAGACACGCTTGATCATTTACAAAAAACTGATGGTAAATTAGCCAGTGTTATTGGCCGTTATTATGCCATGGACCGTGATAAACGCTGGGATAGAGTTAAACTAGCTTACGATTTATTGGTAAATGGAACTGGTGAAAAAACCAACGATATTTTAGCAACCATTCAGCAAAAATATGATGTTGGCGAAACCGATGAATTTTTAAAACCATTGGTTTGTGTGGATGAAAACAACAATGCCTTAGCCACCATGAGCCCTGATGATGTGGTAATTTGTTTTAACTTTAGAACCGATAGAGGCCGCGAAATTACACAAGCTTTAACGCAAGAAGATTTTGCTGAACAGCAAATGAAAAAATTGCCTTTAAAATACATTTCGCTAACTGCTTACGATAAAAATTTTAAAAATGTTGAAGTCATGTTTGCCGACATTGAGTTGAATAATACTTTAGGCGAAGTATTAGAAACCCATAATAAAAAACAAGTGCGCATAGCCGAAACTGAAAAATATCCGCATGTAACTTTCTTTTTTAGTGGCGGACAAGAAAAGGAATTTAATGGTGAAACACGCCACATGGCTCCATCGCCAAAGGATGTTCCCACTTACGATTTTAAACCCGAAATGAATGCGGAAGGTGTTTGCCAATTTACATTGGACGAAATAGCGAAAAATGAAGCTGACTTTATGGTGGTAAATTTTGCAAACCCCGATATGGTGGGACATACAGGAATAATTAGTGCCGAAATAAAAGCAGTAGAAAAAGTAGATGAATGTTTGGGACGCATTGTTCCTGAAGGTTTAAAAAATGGCTACTCGTTTTTAATTACTGCCGACCATGGCAATGGTGAATTTATGCTAAACGATGATGGCTCTGCCAATACAGCACATACCACCAACGAAGTGCCGTGTATACTAGTAGAAACCGAACATACACACCATTTGAATAATGGAAAATTAGCCGATTTAGCACCTACCATTTTAGCATTAATGGGCGTTGAAGAACCCAAAGAAATGGATGGAATTTGCTTAATAAATAGAAATGTAGAGCCTTTGGCTTTGTAGTTTAAATAATTGTTTTATTAGCACTATTTTTTGAAAAAGGTTTGTAATTGATATAACTTGAAAAACACAAATATGAACTTAGAAGATTGTAGAAAAATTTTGCTAGAACCGATTGAGTCTAATAATAAAGTACTTGTATTTACCTTTTCATTTTCAACCAACTTTAGTGGTATTGTTAACGCTTTTGATAGACTAATTGAAGTTAATATACAAGCAAAATGGGAATTAATTCAACTCGAAAATGAAACATTAATTACTATTCAAGGCTTTAACATCACTAAATTTGGCGAAGCTGGTTTAAAATGTAATATTATTGAACTTAAGAAAGAACTAAATTTTTAGAAACTGCTTACAATCTTTGTTTTGATAGTTAAGATTTAGCTAGCGCAAGCTTCCGCTTATCATTTTAACTATAAGCGGAAGCTTTAACAAGCAGTATGAGTTGTAATTTTTAAAATACCAGAAGCTAGTCGCCAGAAGCCAGCTGCCAATTACAAACCAAAAATCATTCAAATATTTGACTATATAAACTTATTATTGCGGGAATTTTTCGATTGAAATATCCTGTCAGACGATTAATAGGCCATTGCGTTGGAAAGGCGTCAGACAGGTAAACATCCTGTCAGACGATTAAAAGGCCTAAGCGTTGGAAAGGCGTCAGACAGGTAAAAGTAAATTACTAATATTCTAAAATAAGCCAATGAAAATAGACGTTCACGCACATATTTTACCCGAATTTATGCCAAACCTTAAAGACAAATATGGTTATGGCGATGAGTTTATTTACCTCGATCATTTTCAGCCAGGACGGGCAAATATGATGAAAGCGGATGGCACTTTTTTTAGAACCATTGACGATTTATGTTGGGATCCAAAACGTATTATTGCCCACATGGACGAACATGGCGTTGATATGATGGCACTTTCACCCATTCCAGTTTTGTTTTATTATTGGGCTAAGCCCGAACATACCCACGATTGGGCTAAATATTACAACAATTATTTAGCAAAAATTTGTGAAGATAATCCAACTCGTTTATTAGGCTTGGCTACTTTACCCATGCAAGATGTGAACTTGGCCATTGAAGAATTATTGCGTTGCAAATACGAATTAAATTTAGCTGGAGTAGAAATAGGAACACATATAGAACACCGCAATTTAGACGATGAATATTATCATCCGTTTTTTGCTGCTGCCGAAAAAGCTGAAATGCCCATTTTTATTCATCCTTGGGATATGATGGGTCAGGATAGAATGCCTAACTATTTTTTACCTTGGTTAATAGGTATGCCAGCCGAAACAAGTTTGGCCATTTGCAGCTTAATTTTTGGTGGAATTTTCGATAAATTTCCAAAATTACGTGTGTTATTTGCACATGGTGGCGGTTGCTTTCCGCAAACTTTAGGACGAATTAGTCACGCTTTTCATGCGCGTCCAGATTTGTGTAACGTGCATAAAATAAGCGATCCAAGAACTTATATCGACAAGTTTTATATTGATAGCTTGGTGCATGATGACGAAACATTTAGATTTTTAATAAAAATGTTTGGAGCAAATAAAATTGCATTAGGCAGCGATTTTCCGTTTCCACTTGGCGATTTGGAACATGGAAAATTTATAGAAGAAATGAAGGAACTAACCCCCGAACAGAAAGAACAAGTTTTGTATAAAACGGCTAAAGAATGGTTAGGTTTAAAAATATAAATAACGATTGAATGTTAAATTTTGGTTACTAATCGCTATAATTTAACAAAACATTGCCTTATGGCATATTTATTGAGTAGAAAATATTTAATTTACAAACAAAAAAAAAACAAACATGAAACGACTGGTTTTATTACTACAAATTTTAATAGTAAGTGTGTCTTTAAAAGCGCAACTTTTAAACGATGGTTTAAAAGCATTGGATTTTGAAAAATATGAAAGTGCAAGAAATATTTTCACAACATTAACTCAAAAAGACCCTGCTTATGGTGAGGCATATTATTATTTAGGACAAGCTTATAATAATTTATTTAAGGCTGATTCAGCTTTTATAATTTATAATTCAGGAATTGCGGCAGCACCAAAAACTCCTCAATTATATGCTGGATTAGGCGAATTGTTATTAGAAGAAGAAAAAACTGCTGAAGCACAAGTTCAATTCGATAAAGCGTTAGCATTATGCAAGGACAAATATGGCGATTATAATAATGCTAAAGGTTTAGTGGCCATTGCTAGTGGAATGATAGCTGGTGAAACTAAGTTATTGGCACAAGCATCTGCATTAATGGAAGAAGCCTATAAAATTACTAAAGATGACTATGACGTTCTTACCACTGCTGGAGATGTTTATTTAGAAATGGCTGACGGAAGTAAAGCGGCTACTTTTTATAATAGGGCCACTGTTTTAGACCCTAATAGACCAAAAGCTTTTGCTAAAATTGCATTGATTTGGATAAGGATAAAAAATTTGCAAGTAGCTAAGGAAGCTTTAGACACTGCATTTTCTAAAGATCCTAATTATGCAACAGCATTTAAAAATCAAGCAGAATTTTATTCAGTTCAACGCAAATTTGCTTTAGCTAAAGAGTCATATAAAAACTACTTAAAAAACTCGGAAGTGAGTTCTGCTAATCAAATGCGTTTTGCCATTATTTTGTTTAGAGCAAAAGAATATGCAGAAGCTTTAGTGAATATTGAAGAAGCTAAAAATACAGATAAAACTAACAATATTTACCTAAACAGATTATATGCTTACGCAAGTTATGAAGCCAGTAATTTAAAAAATGATCAAGAAGGATTTAAAAAAGGACTACTAGCTTTAGAAAACTTGATGAGTAAAATAGCTGCTGATAAAATAACTGAAACTGATTTTGAATATTTAGGTAAATTACAATCGAAAATACCAGGAAAAGATAGTTTGGCATTGATTAATTTAAACAAAGCATTGTCGATGAATGCTGTTAAAACTGAAATAAAAATTGAAATAGCTAAAATATATGATAAGCAGAAAAAGTATGACTTGGCTGCAATTACTTTTGAAGATTACTTAAATACAGCAAAAAAAATTACAGTAACTGACAATTATAACATGGGTAATTATTACAGTAAGGCTAAAATGTATGAAAAAGCTGATACTGCATTTTTAAAAGTAAATAATGCGCTACCAACTTATGGCGATGCTTGGTTTCAAAGAGCTGTGGTAAATGCTTCAATTGATTCATTATGGAAGAAAACCACTGCCAAAGAATTGTTTGAAAAGTACATAGAAATTTCAACTACTGATACTGTAAAATTTAATCAATTTAAGGCAAGTTTATCTAAAAACATTGCATTAGCTTACGATTATTTAGGTTCATATTATTACCAAAAAGACATGAAACCTGAATATAAAGCTATGTATAAAAAAGCTTTGGAGTACAATCCAAATAACCAAAACGCAATAAATGTTTTGAAAAGTATAGAAAAATAAGTTTACTATAATATTTTATCAAAAACCACTTAGCAATAAGTGGTTTTTTTTATGGCCGATTTTAAATGAAATATAATAATATTACAATGCCAATTAAATTTGTGGTTTTAAAAACTATTGTATATTCGCAATGTGTTCACTAACAATTTTAAAATAAAAAAAAACAGTAATCAGGGTTTAAAAAATGCAGTAATTTTTATTGTGTTTTTTTGTTTGGTGCAGGTCTCTTTTTCTCAAAATGTGGTAGTAAGTGAATATTTTAACGGAACAGACACAAGAGATGAATGGACTGAATTGTTAGTAATAAATGACAATACTGATTTAAGGGGCAATAGTATTAGAGACAATAATAGTTCTCAAACTGGGTGGCAAACTGAAGTTGTTTTTTCAAACAATAATTTTTTGAATAATTTAAGAGCAGGAACTATAATTGTAATTTGGCATAGAATACGTTCAACTGCTTCAACTGCAAATAGAATAGTTGACACAATTAAATCTGATGGATACATAGAAGTTCATGCACAATTAAGTGGTTATTTTAGTGGAGGCGATTTTGGTACGGCTCCATCTTGGTCAGGAGCTTCTTTATCTATAAGTGCAAGTGCTGATATTGTACAAATAAGAGACAATAGTAATAATCATATTCATGCACTTGGTCATAAATATACCGACAGTACAGACTTTATAGGCATAGTATCAACTAATAAATTAAATCATGCTAGTTCATTGGCCTCAGGTGAAAATGTTTATATTTGTCCTGGAAGTAGTTTAAGTGAATTTATTGGTGCTTATAGTGGAACTACATGGACTTCCAAAGGCAATACAAATATTACTCAAGGTTTACCCAATTATAATTCCTCTTCACCTACTTTTCCTAATCGAAATTATTGGCGTAGTTTAAGACAACCAATTTATAATAGTCCAACTTTAAATACCATTACAACTAATATCGGATTTACTCAAGCAAATTTAACATGGAATGCTTGTACAGATGTTTATCCAAGTGATTCAACTATTGGTTATATTATTTTAAGAGATACAATTAATTCGTTTACCAATCCATCAGATAGTATAGTTTATGCAGTTGGATCCTCAATTGGAACTGCTAAAGTTATTGCAAATATTAATTATTCTTCCACTCTTACCTATACTGATAATTATGCTTTTGCTTGTGGTGAAACTTATTATTATAGAATATATGCTTTTAGATTTGGGAATGATAATTTAAATGGAAATTCATATAACGCAGCAAGGGGTAGGGCTTATAATGAAATTGGAACAAATATTCAAAGTATTTTAAAAACTATTCCTATATCTCAACCAATAATAGCGAATTGATAAAAATAAAATTCATGTCTAGGTTTAAAATTAAATTCACTTCAATCATATTAATAATGATTTTCATTATTGGTGTTACAGTTAATTTAAATGCTCAAAATCAAAAAGTTTGGAATGGAAATACCAGTGTATTTAGAATTGATACTACTGTAAATTTAACATCTGTGGTAAATTGGAGTTATACTTTAGGATTTCCAAGTACCTCTTCAAGAATAGATGGGGGTGGAGCAAGAAAAGGCACTACTACAATTACATGGGGAAATACAACTGCTGCAATGTTCAGGGATACAATAAAATCATTTGAAACAGTAAATGGATGTTCGGGAAATATAGTTAATAAACCAATTGATGTTTACCCAAAACCAATTGTTTCGTTGGGTGTAAATGATACAATTTGTTTGGGAGCAACTCTTGGAACTAAAATACTTACTGTTTCAAATTTTTCAGTTATAGGCGGTGCTAGTAATTTAGGCGAATTTGCCATTACTTTTGAGCTAAGAAGTGGCTCTACTGCTGGTATAAATGTTCTTGGTTTTCCAGTAACTTTAAACACCACATCTGGAATTATTTCTATTGCTTCTATTCCAACTTCAGGTCTTCCCGCTGGAACTTATTATTTGGTTATTACAGGTTTTGCTTCCAATTTAAGTGCTACTTTGAATAATCCTGCACCTGGAAGTTATGCTAGGGGAAATGCAGCTGCAACTTTAGCCGCTATTCCAACAAATTATCTTATATATATTAGACCAAATTTTTCAACTCCTGCTATTCAACCTTACTAATTAAATTTTATGAAAAAATATATTTTCTTTTTTATTGTTTTTATTGCCTTGGGCAATACTAAAACATTTGCACAGGCAGATACTGCTTGTGTTGGCTCAAGTGGTAACGTTTATGATGTGGTGCCAAGTGCTGGCTCTACTTTTTCATGGTCGCTAAAAAACAGTTTAGGAACAATTGTTCCCATTGCTGGCAGAACAGATAGTATTTTGATAACATATGGTACAGTTTCTGGAATTGATACTTTACGTTTAGTTGAAACTGGTCCTTCTGGTTGTAAAGGAGATACAATGAAACTAGCAGTAATTATTTTACCAAATATTTCTGCTGTGATTAGCGGATCAGATTCTATTTGTGTAAATAATTTAAGTTTAAACAAATTACGTATAACATTTACTGGCAATAGCCCATGGAATGCCACTTATACCGATGGTGTAACACCAGTTTCAATTTCTGGTGTAACTTCAAATCCATACATTTTCAATTCTCCATTATATTTATCAGCAGGAATACGAACTTTTAGCCTATTAAGTGCAGGCGCTTCTGGCAGTTGCCCTGCAGTAATTAGTGGAAATGGAAGTATTACAGTTTTTCCTAAACCTGTTTCATCTGGTATAAGCCATTATTAATAAATTCAGTTCAAAAAAAAGCAAAAAAATAAGTCTCAAAAAAAAAATATTTGATAATTCAATTTTATTAAGTGACATTGCATTATCAAAACCAACAATTTAATCCCCTTATAATGAAAAAGATAGTACTATTATTAATTTTAATTTTGACAGTTAGTATCGTTAAAATAAATGCACAAACCCAAACAGTTTGTACCAATTCAACTAACATGAAATATGATGTTAACCCAAGTGTCGGCTCTACTTATAGCTGGTCTTTAAAATACGGTTTGGGTACAATTACTACCATTAGTGGCCGTTCCGATAGTATAATTATAAACTATGGAAGTATTACAGGAACAGATACTTTAAGGGTAGTTGAAATTGGTCCAACGGGTTGTATTGGTGATACAGCAAAATACAGAATTTTGGTTTTACCAAATTTAATTGCTACCATTAGTGGTACTGATTCTATTTGTATAAATAGTGCTAGTATTGGTAAATTAAGAGTTACTTTTACTGGAAATGCAGGCCCTTGGAACATGACTTATTCCGATGGTGTTACTCCTGTAACTGTTAATGGGATATTAACAAGTCCTTACTTTTTCAATAGTTCTGTTTATAGTTCTGTTGGAATAAGAACTTTTACTATCACTTCTTTAACATCAGCTAATATATGCGCTGCAACTATTGTTGGTTCAGCTACTGTTAGAGTATTTCCTAAACCCGGAATTATTACAATAAATACTTACTAAAAATTTTAGAATCACAATAATAAATGTCATAACCAAAAAAAGTTCCTGTTGAATCATTTTCAACAGGAACTTTTTTATTTATTTATCGTTATTTTTTATTTAATAGCAGGTTTTACTTCCACTATTTCCATGTTTACTGGATTTGCAACTTTTTCGTCTAATAACGCAAAGTCAATAACCTCCAACATGTTTTTTACATAATGAAAACTCACATCTTTCAAATAGTTTTTGCTAATTTCTTCTACATCTTTTTTATTAGTTTCACATAACAAAATGGTGGTAATTCCAGCACGTTTAGCCGCCAATATTTTTTCTTTTACTCCACCAATTGGCAATACTTTTCCGCGCAAAGTAATTTCGCCTGTCATCGCTAATTGAGGTTTTACTTTTCTTTGGGTAAATAAACTTGCCAATGAAGTAAGCATGGTAACTCCAGCTGATGGTCCATCTTTTGGAACTGCGCCCGCAGGCACGTGTATATGCACATCAAATTGGTTAAATACTTTTGGATTTATTCCCAAATATTCGCAATGTGATTTTAAAAATGTAAGCGCTGTAATGGCTGATTCCTTCATTACATCGCCTAACTGACCAGTCAATTGTAGTTTTCCAGTTCCTTGCGTTAAGCTACTTTCTATAAATAATATTTCGCCACCTACACTTGTCCAAGCCAAACCTGTAACCACACCAGCCACATCATTTCCTTGATACATTTCTTTTTCACCACGCTCCACTCCTAAAATAGTTGGTAAATAGGCAAGGTCAATTTTTTTTAAATTTTTCTTGAACATTACCTTTTGCATGGCCACGTGACGAGCTACAGAAGCAATTTGTTTTTCTAATCCACGAACACCACTTTCACGGGTGTAACCATCAATTATTTTTTCTAAAACTTCATTGCCTAACTCAAAACTATTTAGTTTCAAACCATGGTTCTTTTCTTGTTTTGGAATCAAATATTTTTTAGCAATTTCTATTTTATCTTCCAACGTATAACCGTTAATTTCAATAATTTCCATCCTGTCTAATAAAGCAGGTTGAATGGCATCTAAATTATTGGCGGTAGCAATGAACATTACATTCGATAAATCGTAATCTATTTCTACAAAATTATCGTAAAATGTTCCATTTTGTTCAGGATCTAAAACCTCTAACAATGCACTAGAAGGATCACCACGGTAGCTGTTTTGAATTTTATCAATTTCGTCCAATACAAAAACAGGATTACTGCTTTTTACTTTTTTTAGGTTTTGAATAATTCTGCCTGGCATAGCGCCAATATAAGTTCTGCGATGTCCTCTAACTTCACTTTCATCGTGCAATCCACCTAATGAAATACGCGCATATTTTCTGTCTAATGCTTTTGCAATTGATTTACCCAAACTTGTTTTTCCTACTCCCGGGGGGCCATACAAACAAAGAATTGGACTTTTCATATCGCCTTTTAACTTTAAAACAGCTAAGTATTCAAGAATACGTTTCTTTACTTTTTCTAATCCAAAATGATCTTCATTTAAAATTTCTTCTGCACGTTTCAAATCAAAATTATCAGTAGTAGTTTCATCCCAAGGTAAGTCTAAAAGCGTGTTCAAATAATTGATTTGAATACTATAATCAGGCGCCATAGGATTGATTCTACGCAATCTTTCCAATTCTTTGTTAAATGCTTCTGCAATTTCTGGCTTCCATTTTTTATCCTTTGCTTTAGCTTTTAAAGTTTCTACTTCTTGCTCAGGACTTTCAGAACCTAGTTCTTCGTTAATGGCTTTTATTTGCTGATGCAAAAAGAATTCACGGTGTTGTTTATCCATGTCGCCACGAACTTTATCTTGAATTTTGTTTTTTAGAATTAACAACTCTTTTTCAGTCATCATTAATTCTACCAAAACATTTGCCATTTCACCCGCTGTAATGTTTTCTAATATTTTTTGCTTTGCAATAATGTCAACGCTTAAATTTGTAGAAACCAAAGCCATTAACAAAAACGGATTATCAATTCGTTTAACACCGCTAATTAATTCAGGCGAAAAAGTGCCTTGTAATTTCATTAATTCAGCAGCTACTGTTTTAATAGTTTTTAGTAAATCTTTTGTTTTTACATCTTTTGAATCGTCTACTTGTTCATTTACAGTAAAAGTACCCTTTAAAAAAGGATCAGTATTGGTAATGCCAGTAAGCGAAATTTGTTTAATTCCTTGTAAAAATACCGTTTCTTGATTATTGGGTAGTTTAATAATTCGAAGCACTTTAGCTAAAGTTCCAGTATGGTATAAATCTTCCATGTTAGGCTCTTCAGCATTAATATTTTTTTGAGCAACTACTAAAATAAACGATTTGTTTTTCTTAGCATCTTTAATTAATTTATTCGATTTTACTCTGCCAATACTTACTGGCAATGCCATCATTGGAAAAAGTACGGTGTTTCTTAATGGTAATATTGACAGCACTTCGGGCAAATCTTCCACTTTTACTTCTAAATCTTTGTCGTTTAAAGTAATTGGAATTGTTTCAAAATTTGCATCATCGTTTTCTGTCCACTCCTCAAAAGTAACATCTTCAGGTATATCTATCATTTATAAAAGTAAATTGTATGGTTAAAAACCATTATATTTACAATATAAATGCCAAATAACATAACTATGATTTTTGATTTAGAATTTTTGAGTGGTTGAATAGAATATTTTCTTTTATAAAATAGTTTAATGTATATAACTTCAAATGTAAATAGAAAATTGAAAAATAAATATAGCGGTTTTGAAAATTTTTATTTCAAGTATTTGTATTTAAATAAGATTGGCATATATTCGCAGCCCTTAAAAATTAAAAAAAATACAAATTATGTACGCAATCGTAGAAATTGCTGGCCAACAATTTAAAGTTGAAAAAGACCAAAAAGTGTATGTACACCGCTTACAACACGAAGAAGGCGCCAGTATTGAATTCGACAGAGTACTGCTATTACAAGATGGCAGTTCAATTTCAGTTGGAGCACCAACTGTAGCAGGCGCTATAGTTAAAGCTACCGTTTTATCTCACTTAAAAGGCGATAAAGTTATCGTATTTAAGAAAAAACGTAGAAAAGGTTACAGAAAATTAAATGGCCATCGCCAATGTTTCACTCAAATCAAAATTGAAGCTATCAACGCTTAAATTTATTGTTTAACTAAAAAAAAAGATTAAAGACCATGGCTCACAAAAAAGGTGCAGGTAGTTCGAAAAACGGACGTGAATCACATAGCAAACGCCTAGGCGTTAAAATTTTTGGTGGACAAAGAGCTGACGCTGGCAATATTATTATTCGTCAACGCGGCACTAAGCATCACCCAGGCGATAATGTTGGAATTGGAAAAGACCATACATTATTTGCTTTAATTGATGGAACTGTTGTGTTCCGTAAAAAAGCAAACGATCGCAGTTATGTATCGGTTACTCCTTTGGTTGCAAAACCAGAAGTTGTTGCTGAAGCATAATTCAAAATTATTTCATAAAAAAGCCCGATTTCTTTTAGAATTCGGGCTTTTTTGTTTTCAATGCTTTTTGAATTATTGAAAAAATAAAAACTACATAGTTTCTAATAAAGTACGAATGTTATTGGTTAATTCTCCAGTTTTTACTTTTACTTCGTTTATTGTATTTGGAAAAGTTTCAATGTTTGTTCTGTTTTTCCCGTTTTGCTCTATAGTTCTAAGAATTTCGAACAAATTATTAGCGCCAAGCATTTGAATTGGAGCTTTCATTTTATGCGCTAATTGTCCTATTGCCTCGTAATTTGCTGTGGCTAGCAATTGGTCAAATTCAATTACTTCTACTGCTGTTGTAATTATAAATAAATTAAGCATTTCTTTTATAAATGAATTATCTCCACCCGATATTTCATTCAAATATGTTAAATCTATATTTTTCATCTTTTTGCTTAGCTTTGACGCAAATTAACAATAATAATTAAGTTTGACAAAATAATGTTTGGTATTACGTTACTTCCAATAATTCCTTTGCGTGGGGAACCCAATAGCAAAAGTGAAATGGTTAGCCAGTTGTTGTTTGGCGAGAAATATAAAGTGCTTCATCAACAACCAAGTTGGGTGAAAATTGAAACTATTGATGACAATTACATTGGTTGGATTAATGAAAAACAAATCAATTTAATTGGTGAAAATGAATGGAATAATTTAATGAATCCCATTGTTGTTATGGAATATCCGCACTTAAAAATAATGGTGAATAATGTGCCAATGTATATTGCCACAGGTAGCCAAATATATTCCAAAGTGAATATTAAAATAAGTGGTTTTGAATTTGATTTTGAAAACTTGAATATTGATTTGAATTTGGAACAAGTTGCTAAGCAATATTTGAATTCTCCTTACTTATGGGGCGGTAAAACTCCTTGGGGAATTGATTGTAGCGGATTTACTCAAATGGTTTTTAAGCAAAAAAAATTGAATATAAAACGAGATGCTTTTCAACAGGCTGAACAAGGAGAAGCAGTTGCTTTTTTGGCTGAAAGCAAACTTGGTGACTTGGCTTTTTTTGACAATGAAGATGGTAAAATTACCCATGTTGGTATATTATTAAATAATGAAACTATTATTCACGCTAGTGGAAAAGTGAGAATAGATCAGATTGATAATTACGGAATTATGAATTCAGATTCAAAAAAATACAGCCACAAATTAAGATTTGTTAAAAGATTTAATTTTGAATAGTTAAATTACGAAAACAATTTTATAACATTGCACTGAACAAATAAATAACTAAAAAATAATAATTATGACATTACAAAAAGGCGATAAAGCACCAGATTTTACTTTGTTTAACACCGAAAAAAACCCAGTAAGTTTAGCTGATTTTAAAGGTAAAAACTTAATTGTACATTTCTTTCCATTAGCATTTACTGGTGTTTGCACCAAACAATTATGCACGGTTAGAGATGCAATTTCAATGTACAAAAACGATAATGCAGATGTTGTTGCAATTTCAGTTGATACTGTTTTTACTTTAGGTAAATTCAAAGAAGAACAAAATCTTTCTTTTGATTTACTTTCAGATTTTAACAAAGAAGTTTCAGCTGCTTATGGTTCATTATTCGAAACTTTTCCTGCTTTAGGTATGAAAGGCGTTGCAAAACGTTCGGCTTTTGTAATTGATAAAGAAGGTGTAATTCAATATGCTGAAGTTTTAGAATCACCAGGTGATTTACCAAACTTTGATGCAATCAATGTTACTTTAGCTGAATTAAACTAATTCAATAAATAAAATAAAAAAAACGCAAGTACTGAAAAGTGCTTGCGTTTTTTTGTTTGCAATAATATTTAAGTAAAAACTAATAAACCATTTGCAGTAACTTGCATTTCGCAACCATATCATTTGTATCAATGGCGGTAATTTCTACATCTATAATTTCATTTACCAACATTGGGTCATACTTGGTTTTTACTTTTATATAATTACTCGTAAAACCATACATTACATCATGGTCGTTTTCTGCTTCCCAAAGCACAGGATAAGTGTTTCCAACATGTTCGTTATAATATGCCAAACGTTTTTTATCGCTTAATATATGCAGCATTTTGCTTCTATCAGCACGTTCACTTAAATTTACTTTGCCAGGCATTTTATAAGCAGTGGTGTTCACCCTTTCGCTATAAGTAAAAACATGTAAATACGAAATATTCAGCTCATTTAAGTAATTATAAGTATCAATAAAATCTGCATGTTCCTCACCTGGATAACCAACTATTACATCAACTCCAATGCAACAATGAGGCATTAATTCTTTTATTTTTTCAACCCTCGAAGTATATAATTCAGTTAAATATCTTCTGCGCATGGATTGTAAAATTTTATCACTTCCGCTTTGTAATGGAATATGAAAATGCGGAACTATATTTTTTGATTGAGCTACCAGCTCAATAATTTCATTAGTAAGTAAATTTGGTTCTATCGATGAAATTCTGATGCGTTCCAAACCTTCCACTTTTTCTAGTGCTTGCAGCAATTGATAAAAGTTTTCGTCAGTTTCTACGCCAAAATCACCAGTATTTACGCCTGTTAAAACAATCTCTTTTATTCCTTGACTAACTATTTCAGCAGCTTGTTTTACAATGTTTTCAATATTATCACTTCTACTTTTTCCTCTGGCCAAAGGAATGGTACAAAACGAACAAAAATAATCACAACCATCTTGCACTTTCAAAAACGAACGTGTTCTGTCGCCAATGGAGTAACTGGCATGATAATCTAAAACTTCTTTTATTTTTCCTTCTTTCACAACCGCCACTTCACGTTTACTAATGTCGTCTAAGTAGTTTTCAATATTGAACTTTTCGGCTGCGCCAAGCACCATATCAACGCCAGGAATTTTTGCAATTTCGTTTGGTTTTAATTGTGCATAACAACCCACAATAGCCACAAAAGCATTCGGATTATGGCGCAAAGCTTCTTTCACTATTTTCTTACACTTTTTGTCGGCATTATCGGTAACGGAGCAAGTGTTTACTACATACACATCGGCACCAGCCTCAAAAGCAACCTTTTGCATTCCAGCCTCCGTTAATTGGCGACCAATAGAACTTGTTTCTGAAAAATTTAATTTACAACCTAACGTATAAAACGCAACTGTTTTTTGCATAGCGCACAAAAATAGGAAAGATTATTGGTTTTGAAGAAAAAACTGACATTGATTAAAAAAATAGCCACAGATTACACAGATTACGCAGAAAATTGGCGAAAATTATTTATTGCTAGAAATTCTGATTCTAAATAAAAAATCTTATTTATCATTTATTGTACATTCTACGCGTCTGTTTATTTTTCTGCCATCTTCTTTGTCGTTACTTGCTATTGGTTTCGAACTTCCCAAGCCCTTGTATTTAATAAAGGCCGTATTTATACCTTGTTCAATTAAATAATCTGCAACTGCTTTTGCTCTATCTTTTGATAGTTTTAAATTATCGACTTCATTACCAATATTATCTGTATGTCCTACCACATTAATTTTAAAAGTAGGATTACGCTTTAAATAGGTTACTAACTTGTTTAATTCTGCATAAGATTCTTTTAATAAAATGCTTTTATTTGTTTCAAATACAATATTTTTAAGGATTAAAGGTGCTCCTAATTTGGGAGCAAAAACAGTATCAACATCTATTTGAAGGTTTCTTGTTCCTCCTCTAATATCATCTATATACAACGAATATCCTCTAAAAGCAATGCCTCCAGGCAGTAAATCAGGAATTTCAACTGTAACGGAGTTTAGCATGGTTTTACCATCGGCTGAATAAAGCTTTCCTGTAATATTGGTAGAGGTATTAAATATTACTTCAACCCTATACCATGTATGTAATTTATATGTTTGGCTTACTGTTTTTAAAGGTGGATATGTGTAATTTGGGGTCTTCGAAAAGTTTAATGTATTGGTGCTTGCATCAATACATAAGAAATAACCGCTTTCAGTGTTGTTCATACCAATTCCAAAATAAAGCCTAGTATTTTGATTAAAACGCATCCACCAACTAATGGCTTCATCAGTAAAACCAATAGTTTTATCAATTCTTTTATAAAAACCTCCAGCGCTTTGGCAGTATAATCCAAAATTACCTGAATGAGCAGCACCTTTAGTTTTTAACGAAAATCCTTCTCCTACTTTAATCCAAGGTTTCCAATGCCAAACAGTATCTTTTTCAAAATCTTCAATTTTTGGTAAATCATTTCCAGTTTGACCGTAAGTGGCAGAGCTGAAGGTTAAAACCAAGCAAATAAATGTAAAGTATTTACTTAAGGTTTTTATATTTTGTTTAAATAACATCATTTAATTTTAATGAATAAATATTTGAAAAAGAGTGAATTGTTTTAATCTTTAACGTAAAAGCAAAAAAGATTATTTAATTTACAACCTAACGTATAAAACGCAACTGTTTTTTGCATAGCCTACAAAAATATAAAAGATTATTGGTTTTGAAGAAAAAAAACCATTGAAAATAAAATAGCCACAGATTACACAGATTATACAAAAAAAAGTCTCTGTATTCAGTGGTAAAGCCTCTGTAAATTCTGCGAACGATGAACAAAAATAAGTGTTATCTGTGGCTTTAATTCACTAAAATCTTTTTCTCAAAAACACATTCATACTCAAATTGTACGGATACTGTTTCAACCAATTTTCATCATTTACTATATTGGTCAAACTTGTTTTTATAATTGGCATCAATCCAACTGAAACACCAGGACTATTTAAGTTATAAGTAAACTGAGGTTGAAAACTAAAAAATAGCGTGTTCTTAAATGCAGGGAAATCATCTTTATTGGTAACTTCATAAACACCAATATTATTGGTATTAATTATATAAGTATTTATTCCGGTTACAAACCCAATTCCTAATCCAGTTTGAAGTGCCAATTCAAACTTTTGTGTTTCTATGGCTTTGTAGGTTATAAATAAAGGTATTTCGGTAAATGAATATTTTAAAGTAGTAGAGTTAGTATTTCCGGTTGTAATGGTATCGTTATAATAAATCAAATTTTCTTCAAAATTACCCGTTGGATTTTTAGCTTTTTCTTTACTAAAATTCATGGTTTGTTTAAAGTTTGCAAGTATCAATCCTGAACTGACGGTAAAACGTTTTGTTAAATCGTAGCCAATTAAAAAACCACCAGTAATTTCCGACTCACTGCTTTCAGTTTGTTCTCTTAATAGTTGGTTTGTTGTGCTATTTCCTTTGTCATTTCCTGCTGCATAACGCATGTAACTATAACCCAAACCGGCATAAGCTATGATGGTTAATTTTTCTTTTTTAAGTGATGGTCCAGTATAATTTTCATCACTTACTTGTTGTGCTAAAACATTTGTATTTTTTGGAGTTGTAACAATTTTTTCAGTTTTAGTTAAATTGGTGTTTTCTGCAACGGAATCTTTATTGGGTTCAGGTAAAGTTTTTTTAGTAAATATAGGCGGAATTTCAGTGTTAGTTGGTAAATTATTTTCAGCAAATGAAGATGAGTTTGTAGACTCTTTATTTTCATTTTTTCGAATTGGTAAATTTGCTGAAACAATAGTGCCTGTAGTCATTAATCCTTCAACAGTAACAACTGAATTTTGCGAAGTTACTTGATTTGCTAAAATAGGGGGTTGATTAACTGCAACCGAGTTAGTATGACGATTATTTTTAGCGCGATTATTTACTTTAACTTTTTGACTATTTGTATTTTGAACTAAAAGATTATTAGGTGTTTTGCTTGAATTTAACGCATGATTTTCATTTTCAACAGTAACATTTCCAATTTTGCTTCCTTCTACAAGCTCAGGATGACTAATTGCTAATTGCTTATTGCTAAATGCCTCCCGATTTATCGGGAGCTCATTCTCTTCTAACCAAACAAATGCATTTGGATGACTTAAAGCGCCACTAGTTTTTGAATCAGTAACAAATTTATTGATAAATATTCCTGCAAAAACGCCAAATGAAAGCACCACAAAAGTCCATAAATAAATCAATTTTTTATTTACCTGAACTATAAATGGCAAGCGTTTTTCTATTGCTAACCAAATGTTTTCGTTGGGTTCGTATTTGAGTGTATTTAATTTTATAGCAACCGTTTTTTCAAAATTATCGGTTGGTATATTTTGGGCAATATTTTCCCATAAGGCATCATTTGGTTTAGCCTCAAAATTGTCAAATTGCGCTCTTAGCTTTTGCTCAAATTTATCTTGGTTGTTCAAATGGTTCATTTAAAATATGATAGTGCTTGCTTAAAGCTTTTTTCATCCAATCTCTCGCACGTGAATACTGCGATTTACTGGTTCCAATGGCTATTCCAAGCTGTTCTCCAATTTCTTTATGTGTAAATCCTTCTACTGCATACAAGTTAAAAATTAACCTATAACCGTCAGGCATTTGTTGCACAAAAGCTAAAATTTCTTTCACCGATATTTTCGAAATAATATCATCATCGTATTTAGCATCATAATCTTGCACATCTAAGTCTTCTTTAAAATGACGAAGTCTATGCTTGTATAAATTAATAGCATTAAATACAACTACTCGCCTTACCCAACCTTCAAAATTACCTTCGCCACGGTAAGTATGCATGCTTTGATATAATTTAATAAAACTTTCTTGAAGCATATCTTCTGCTTCTGCGCGGTCTTTGGCATAACGCATACAAACGCCTAGCATTTTTGAAGCAAAGTAATCGTAGAAAGCTTTTTGTGCTTTTCTGTCGCCTTCCTTGCAACCTTGAATCATATCTTCAAACGATAAATGCAAAATGTGTTTGTGGGTTTAATTAAAAATCAAAAATAGTGATTTATTATATTTACAGTCAAAAAAACAGTGAAAGCAGTTGCATGGCTTACATTTTGACAAATCAATTATCAGTTCAAATTATTTGTTATCAGTGGTTTAAACCAATAAATAAATTTTATTATCATACATGTTTTGATAATAAATGTAAATGTGTCAGCATATTGGCGCTTGGCATAATGTTAGTTAAATGCAGAGTATCATTTAAAAATCAATAATTAAAACAAACATACATGGCAATTAACTTAAAACCATTGGCAGACAGAGTTCTAGTAGAACCTGCTCCAGCAGAAGAAAAAACAGTTGGTGGAATTATTACTCCTGATACTGCTAAAGAAAAACCACAACGCGGAACTGTAGTAGCTGCAGGTCCCGGAAAAAATGCTGAAACTTCAGGTAATTTAATTCCATTAACAGTTAAAAATGGCGACACTATTCTATATGGTAAATACGCAGGAACTGAAATTACTGTGGAAGGCAAAGAATACTTAATCATGCGTGAAAGCGATATTTTTGCAATAGTTTAAATTCAGCAACTGGCAGCTGGCTTATTGCCGCTGGCAAATGCGGAAAATACAAAAATCAATTATTAAAAATCAAATTTTAGCTAACGGCCAAAAGTCAACAGCTAAAAGTAAAACAAAAAATTATGTCAAAAAAAATATTATATGGTGTAGAAGCGCGTGACGGTTTAAAACGCGGTGTAGATGCTTTAGCTAATGCAGTTAAAGCTACTTTAGGTCCAAAAGGTAGAAACGTAGTAATCGATAAAAAATTCGGTTCTCCAACTATTACTAAAGATGGTGTTTCTGTGGCTAAAGAAATTGAATTGAAAGATCCAATTGAAAACATGGGTGCACAAATGGTAAAAGAAGTAGCTTCAAAAACTGCTGATATTGCTGGTGATGGAACAACTACTGCTACTGTTTTAGCGCAAGCTATTGTAGCTGGTGGAACTAAAAACGTGGCTGCTGGTGCAAATCCAATGGATTTGAAACGTGGTATTGAAAAAGCGGTTGAAGTAGTAATTTCTAGTTTAAAAGCTCAAAGTCAAAAAGTAGGTGACGATAACAAAAAAATTCAACAAGTGGCTTCTATTTCAGCTAATAACGATGAAGTTATTGGTACTTTAATTGCTAACGCAATGGCTAAAGTTGGAAAAGAAGGTGTAATCACTGTAGAAGAAGCTAAAGGTACTGAAACTGATGTAAAAACAGTAGAAGGAATGCAATTTGATAGAGGTTATTTATCTCCTTATTTTGTTACCAATGCTGAGAAAATGGAAGTTGATTTAGAAGCTCCTTACATTTTAATTTACGACAAAAAAGTAAGTAACATGAAAGAATTATTGCCTATTTTAGAGCAAGTAGTTCAAACTGGAAAACCTTTAGTTATTATTTCTGAAGACGTAGAAGGTGAGGCTTTAGCTACTTTAGTGGTAAATAAAATTAGAGGTTCTTTGAAAATTGCTGCTGTTAAAGCTCCTGGTTTTGGCGATAGAAGAAAAGCAATGTTAGAAGATTTAGCTATTTTAACTGGTGGAACTGTTATAAGTGAAGAACGTGGTTTCAAATTAGAAAATGCTGATATTACTATGCTTGGAAGAGCAGAAAAAATCAATATTGATAAAGACAACACTACTATTATTAATGGTGCTGGAACTAAAGAAGATATTGCTGCTAGAGTTGGACAAATTAAAGCACAAATTGAAAACACAACAAGCGATTACGATAAAGAAAAATTACAAGAACGTTTGGCTAAATTAGCTGGCGGTGTTGCTGTTCTTTATATTGGTGCTGCTACTGAAGTGGAAATGAAAGAAAAGAAAGACCGTGTTGATGATGCATTACATGCTACTCGCGCTGCGGTTGAAGAAGGTATAGTTGCTGGTGGTGGAGTTGCTTATATCAGAGCAATTGAAGCATTAGAAAACTTAAAAGGTGCTAACGAAGATGAGAATACTGGTATTCAAATTATTCGTAGAGCTTTAGAAGAACCATTAAGAACAATAGTTGCAAATGCAGGTGGTGAAGGTTCAGTAGTAGTAAACAAAGTACGTGAAGGTAAAGACGATTTTGGTTACAATGCTAGAACTGAAGTTTACGAAAACCTAATTGCTGCTGGTGTTATTGATCCTACTAAAGTAGCTCGCGTAGCATTACAAAATGCTGCAAGTGCTGCTGCCATGATTTTAACTACTGAATGTGCTTTAGTAGAAGAAAAAGAAGCTAACGCTCCAGCAATGGGTGGCGGTATGCCAGGCGGAATGGACGGAATGGGATACTAAATAAGTGCGAAATTCTAAGTAAATAAAGTAGAGACGTTGCATGCAACGTCTCTATAAATAATCAAAAACCCGAATCATCTTTTATAGATTGATTCGGGTTTTTTGTTTTTTTATTTGAAAAACATTTAGATTTGTTTTAAATATTCCAACCTATCCAACTGAACTTAATAAAATCAATTAAAGTTAATTTGTAATCAAGATTCCTTATTTATGTTTTTATATCAATTTTAAAAAATCTGATATTATTTTTTCTTTGGATAATGTAAATCAAACTGATTTTCTAAGTACCATAAAATATAATCATCTCTATAATTATTAATGGTTACATAGTTTTTTAAGTATGATTTTCTTGGAATTACCTTAGCTAATTTTGTATTTAAAAGTGGGTTTATTAATCCAAATACCCTGGTATCTGTATTTTTATTATAAACACTCATTGGTTGACCTGAATTATATAAAAAATCCTGATGAATAGTTACATAGTTCGAAGCATTTTCAATTGTTATAAAAAGTGAATTCCAAACATCAGTTGTATAATATTTTCCAATATTTTTCAAATAGATAATATATTCATTTAGGTAAGCAAAATTTTGAATTTCCTTCAAATAATTACCATCAAAATTCAGGTAAAGTTTTCCTTTTTTAGTTGGTTTTTTAATAGCGGTTCTAATGTGTTTTCTCTTTATTTTCCCTACCATATTTATAAATTCTTGAGAGGTAAAGTTATTGTTGGTAGTTTCCATTTCTTTCTTTATTCCAGAAATAAAATCAGTATCTAGCTTGATTATATCTGTTTTAAATAAGGTATCGAAACTAATAATAAGTTTTTGCGACTTTTTATCAATTTTTGAATGTTTGATAAATTTATATAGATTTCTTTGGAAATTATTATTTCCTATGTAAGTTATTACTAATGATTCTTTATGAGCATATTTTGGATTCGAGTTCCAGTAACTATCTTTAGAACAAAAAATTATTAAAGTATCACCAAAATTCTGAGCTTTTAATAGAATTATTTTACAAAAAAGAAAAAAGAAGAGTATTTTAAATCGAATCATAGTTTGTAACAATTATAACTAATTTACTAGTAAACAAAAAAAGAAACTTATTTGCAAAAGTTCCGAGTAATCGGAAGAAGATTCTTATGGAATGATCGCCTGATCGTTTTTTGTAAAAAACTTACATTCTTCTATTCATTCACACTTTGCAATTTCAACCAATCAACTCATTCAACCCAATTCCCCAAACCTAGTATTAATCAAATTTGCAAATGGCAATTTTTTAAAGTATTTTATTACTTTCGCCTTTACAAAAACTAAAAAAAATATACTAAATGAAATACGTAGCTTTAAATGATTTGCATGCTGCATTAGGCGCAAAAATGATTGAGTTTGCAGGATATAACATGCCTGTTTTATACACTAATTTAATTCAAGAACATTTAGCTGTTCGAAATTCAGTTGGCGTATTTGATGTAAGCCACATGGGCGAGTTTTTGCTAAAAGGTGAAAAAGCTTTAGATTTAATTCAATTGGTTACAAGCAATGATGCTTCAAAACTAATTGATGGTAAAATTCAATATAGTTGTTTACCAAACGATAAAGGTGGAATTGTAGATGATTTATTGGTGTATCGTTGGAATGAAAACGAATATTATTTAGTAGTAAACGCGTCTAACATTGAAAAAGATTGGAATTGGATTAGCCAACATAATACTTTTGGTGTAGAAATGAAAAATCTGAGTGACGATATGAGTTTGTTTGCTGTTCAAGGTCCTAATGCAATTAAGGCTTTACAAAAATTAACTGAAGTTGACTTAAGTGCAATGGAATATTACTCATTTTGTGGTGGAACTATGGCAGGTTGCGATGATGTAATTATTTCGAATACTGGTTACACCGGTGCTGGTGGATTTGAAATTTATGTTGGAAATAAAGATGCACAAAAAATGTGGGATGCCATATTTGAAGCAGGAAAAGAATTTGATATTAAACCTGTAGGATTAGGCGCTCGCGATACTTTGCGATTAGAAAAAGGTTTCTGTTTATACGGACATGATATTAACGATGAAACTAGTCCAATAGAAGCTGGTTTAGGATGGATTACCAAATTTACAAAACCATTTATTATGAGCGAGCATCACAAAGCAATTAAAGAAAATGGTGCTACTAAAAAATTAGTAGGTTTTGAATTAATTGACCGTGGAATTCCTCGCCAACATTATATTATTAACGATGCCAGTGGCAATGCAATTGGTGAAGTAACTTCAGGAACACAATCGCCAAGCTTAAACAAAGCAATTGGTATGGGTTATGTTGCTGCTTCGCATAGCAAAGTAGATTCTGAAATTTATATTGAAATTCGCGAAAAACAAATAAAAGCTAAAGTAGTAAAAATGCCTTTTTTGTAGTAGTTAATTTGCAGTAAAAAAGCCCGTAATCACAATTGATTACGGGCTTTTTTAATGAATTTCAGTTAAAATATATTATTATTGTTTTGCTGATGCAATAAGTTTTTCTGCTTGCTTTACAAATGAATCATCTTTTTCAAGTGTTGCCATATATATTACCAAATTTGCAGTGGTAATAGCACCTTTTTTGTCGTTTAATTTCAATTGTATTTTAGCTTTTAATAAAACAACCCAAAATGCTTTTGGATTTGCAATAATTGCTTTTTCTGCCCACTCCAACGCTTGCTTTAAATCTTTATTGTTTTCATAATAATAACTTGCAGCTTGATAAAACGGACGAGTATCTAAAACAATAGTATTTTCTATTGATTTCATTATTTTACTGTCAATTTCTGTTTCTACTGAAACTGCAACTTTAGTATTTTCCCATGTTAATTCAATGTTCGTACTAGTAAATGTTACATCAGCCAAACCAATTGTAAACGTTTCTACTTTATTAGCTAAAACTGTTGGTTTTACTTTAACTCTTATTACTTCATTTTCTGTTTTGTAATTAGCTACATTTCCACCTAAAGTTAAATCTTTGTACAACATTATTTCCCATGAATCAGCATTAGGAATGGTGTAAAAACCATAAGTACCAGCTTTTACATCTACACCTTCTATTTTTACATCATCACCAAAAGTAATTTTTGTAGTACTATTTGCGCCTGTTCTCCAAATTTTTCCAAAGGGAACTACGTCACCAAAAATAACTCTTCCTTTTACACCAGGTCGAGAATATTCAATAGTAATTTCCGAAATTCCAAAAGCTTGTTTTACTGTTTGTGACGGACTTGCTGCAGGCACTTTTAGTTGCTGTGCAATGGCATTGCTACCTAAAAAAATAATAAGTGCTAGCGTAAGTGATTTGATTGTGTTGAATGACATAATTTAATTGTTTTTAGTTTTAAAATCTTTAATTTATTTTGCTTTATAAAACTCCAAAATTATCATTTTGTTTTCAGTTTAATGTTACATCTAAAAAAAACTCAACTTTTCTTTCAAACACTAAATACTTTTACTAATAATAACTATTTTGCACCCAATATTTAGGATAAAAACTCCTTTTATTATTTAAAAATGAATATTTATAAATCAACAACAGCTTACTTTATTTACCTACTAACTTCTTTGTTTTTTATGGCTGCCTGTGGCAATGATCAGCCAAAAACAAATACTGAAACAGTTATAAATGCTCCCCCAGTAGCTACATATAAATTAGTAAGTCCAAGTTTTAATGCTGATTCAGCATATTATTTTTTACAAAAACAAGTTGATTTTGGTCCTCGCGTTACAGCAAGTTCAGCAAGTATAAAATGTGCTAAATGGATTAGCTCACAATTTAAAAAATATGGAGCAACTGTTATTGAACAAAAAGGAACTGTAACAAATTGGGATAAAAAGAAGTATGATATCATAAATATAATTGCTCAAATAAATCCTAAAGCATCCAAAAGAATATTAATTACCGCCCATTGGGACAGCCGCCCTTATGCAGATAACGACCCAATTGAAGCAAATAAAGATAAGCCTGTTTTAGCTGCCGATGACGGTGCAAGTGGTATTGGTGTAATGATTGAAATGGCTAGAGCAATTCAATTAAACAAGTTGGATATTGGAGTAGATTTTATGTGTTTTGATGCGGAAGATTTAGGTAAACCTGACTTTGAAGATTCTTATTGTTTAGGAACTCAATATTGGGGTCAACATCAAATTCCTCAAAATTATAAAGCTGAATTTGCTGTAAATTTGGATATGGTAGGAGGGAAAGGAGCTAGTTTTGTTTGGGAGAATAATAGCATTACACAAGGCGAAAGTATTCTAAGAAAAGTTTGGGAAAAAGCCGCAGTATTGGGTTATTCTAATTTATTTCTTTATGCACAAAATGGACAAATTACTGATGACCATGTTTATATATATAAATATACCAAAATACCTGCAATTGATATCATACATTTTAACCAACAAACAGGTTTTCCATCTTGGTGGCATACTGTAAATGATAACATGAATAATATTGATCCAGCTACTTTAAAGGCAGTTGGGCAAACGCTTTTGGAAGTAGTTTATACTGAAAAATAGTTGTCAGTTGTTATACAATTTTAGTTAAATTTTGAAATAAAAAAAGCACAACCAATACAAAATATGTTTGCATTAATTGTGCTTTTTAACTGATAAGAAATTATTGAAAATTATTTCACTTTGTGGTTTTTACAATGCGTACAATTTAAAATCTATCTAAATTCATTACTTTATTCCAAGCTGCAACAAAGTCTTTAACAAATTTCTCTTTATTATCATTACTTGCATATACTTCTGCAATGGCTCTAAGCTCTGAGTTTGATCCAAAAATTAAATCTACTCTTGTTGCAGTCCATTTAATTTGTTCAGTTTTACGGTCTTTACCTTCATAAAGATCTTTGGAATTTGCAGCAGGTGTCCAAACAGTATTCATATCTAATAAATTTACAAAAAAATCATTGTTCAACTTTCCTTTTTGATTAGTTAAAACACCATTTTGTGAACTATTATAATTAACATTTAAAGCTCTTAAACCTCCCACCAATACTGTCATTTCAGGAACAGTAAGTTTTAGTAATTGCGCTTTATCTACTAATAATTCTTCGGCAGAAACTGAGTATTGATTTTTAGCATAATTTCTAAAACCATCGGCTATTGGTTCTAATACTGCCATGCCTTCAACATTTGTTTGTTCTTGCGTTGCATCCATTCTGCCCGCCATAAAAGGAACTAAAATAGAGAATCCAGCATTTTTTATTGACTTTTCTAAAGCTACTGTTCCACCTAAAACAATTAAATCAGCAATTGAAACTTGAGATTTTGCTGTTGAATTAAACTCTTTTTGAATTTTTTCATAAGCTTGTAATACTTTTTCTAATTGTTTTGGATTGTTTATATCCCAAGTTCTCTGTGGCAATAATCTAATTCTAGCTCCATTTGCACCACCTCTTTTATCCGATCCACGAAAGGTACTTGCCGATGACCAAGCGGTATAAATTAATTCACTATTGGTTAATCCCGAGTTTAATATTTTTGCTTTCAAACGTATAATTTCAGCAGCATTAACAATTGGAGTTTTTGTTGCTGGAATTGGGTCTTGCCATAAGAAATTTTCTTTTGGTTTTTCAGGTCCTAAATACAATGAACTTGGTCCCATATCACGGTGAGTTAACTTAAACCATGCTTTTGCAAATGCAACATCAAAAGATTTAGGATTTTCTAAAAAGTTTCTAGAGATTTTTTCGTAAATAGGATCAAATCGCATAGAAAGGTCAGTGGTAAGCATAGTTGGTAAATGTTTTTTTGAAGTATCAAAAGCATCTGGAATTATTGCTTTGTCATTTTTTGCCACCCATTGTTTAGCACCAGCTGGGCTTTTAGTTAATTCCCACTCATTCCCAAAAAGTATTTCAAAATATTGATGAGTCCAATAGGTTGGCGAACTTGTCCAAGTTACTTCTAAACCTGATGTAATGGCATCAGTTCCCTTGCCCGATTTATACTTACTTTTCCAACCTAAACCTTGTTCTTCTATTGGTGCGGCTTCTGGTTCTTTGCCAACTAACGAAGCATCACCAGCGCCATGTGTTTTCCCTAAAGTATGTCCACCAGCTATTAAAGCTACAGTTTCTTCATCATTCATACCCATTCTACCAAATGTTTCTCTGATATCTTTTGCAGCTAAAATTGGATCAGGATTTCCATTAGGTCCTTCAGGATTTACATAAATTAAACCCATTTGAACAGCAGCTAATGGATTTTCTAATTTTCTCCCATCGGCATACCTATTGTCATCAAGCCATTTAGTTTCTTTTCCCCAATATACGTTTGATTCAGGCTCATATACATCTTCTCTTCCTCCTGCAAAACCAATGGTTTTGAAACCCATCGATTCTAAAGCCACATTTCCGGTTAAAATCATTAAATCAGCCCACGATATTTTATCGCCATATTTTTGTTTAATAGGCCAAATCAATCTTCTTGCTTTATCTAAATTACCATTATCTGGCCAACTATTTAGTGGAGCAAATCTTTGTTGGCCAGCGCTAGAACCACCTCTGCCATCGCCTGTTCTGTATGTGCCAGCACTGTGCCACGACATACGAATAAATAAAGGTCCGTAATTTCCAAAATCGGCAGGCCACCAATCTTGCGATTCTGTCAATATTTTTTGAATGTCTTTTTTTAAAGCAAAATAATCTAAAGAATTAAATGCTTTCCGGTAATTAAAATTGGCATCCATTGGATTTGAAGAAGGTGAATTTTGGCGAAGTACTTGAAGGTTCAATTTGTTAGGCCACCAATCTTCGTTTGAATGGCTTTTTGATGAACCATGAACACCACTTAAGTTTTTTGAACCATGTCCCATTGGGCATTCTGCTGCTTTTTCTTGCGCATAAATTGTAATTGCTCCAAGCGTTAACAGCGCTGTTAGGAATACTGTTTTTTTCATACTTTTATGTTTATTATGTTTATTAATTTATTTATTTATTGAACTTCCCAGTTATTTGCAGTTTAATATCTTGTACTTTGAAGTTTTTTATTTTTTTATTTTTAAAATAATTACTAATCAATACGTTTAAATTTTCATCTTCATAATCTTCAATTCTTTCAGTTTCTATGCAATATAAATGATGGTGATTTGATAAAATTGCATCGTAACGCATGATGTCTTTTTCTGTTTTCACTTTTTTTAAAAGCTCGTTTTCAACCAATGAATCTAACACTTTATATACTGTACCAACCGATATATTTGGATGATTCGTTTTTATATACTCGATTACATTTTCTGCAGTTGGGTGGTTTTTTAAATTAACAATTGCCTCATATATGGCAACTCGCTGCGGAGTCACTTTAAGTCCTCTTTCTTTTAATTTTTCTCTAAAAAAATGTGTCATTTAATTTATAAATTATTAAAACTAATATCCAAAAGATAATCATTCTTATTTAGGAACAAATAATTTTTGTAAAAGTTTTTATATTTTTAAAGAAAGTAAAATTGAACTCATTTAGTTTGTTTCCTCCTTGTCGTTATTGTTTTGCCGTTTTTTTTGAAATAGACTTTATTATTTCTTCAGTTGATTAATAACTAAAAATTGATAAACTATTTAACCAATTTTCCAATTTTTCTTATTTTCTAAAACTTATTTAATTTTTGTTTGTCAATAATTACATGAACAACGATTTAATAAAACAATATATTAATCACACATTGGAGCATAATAAAACTCCAGAAAGTGTTTACCTGTTTGCCAAAGCTGTTGGCATGGAAGAAAAAGAATTTTACAATCATTATTCAAGTTTGGAAAGTTTAGAAGCAGATATTTATAAAATTTGGTTCGAAAATGCTTATAAAGCATGTGCTGATTCAGCTCCTTGGTCTAATTATTCCTCACGTGAAAAAGTTTTAGCAGTGTTTTTTGCCTATATTGAAGAAGCTAAAAACTACCGCAGCTTTGCTGTTTTCTTAAAAAATAGAGATTTAGTAAAATTACCCCGTTGGCCCAAATATTTAAATGAATTACATGCGGTTTTCACCGATAAAATGAAACCAATTTTATCAGAAGGTATAGGTACCAATGAAATTCAAGAACGCAAATATTTAGACGAAAAATATGTAAGTGGTTTATGGTTAAACTTTTTGTTTGTGTTTGCTTTTTGGTTAAATGACAATAGCAAAAGTTTCGAAAAAACCGATGAATCTATAGAACGCTCTGTAAACTTGGCTTTCGATTTAATGGGTAAATCAGCTTTAGACGCTGCCCTAGATTTTGGAAAATTTTTATTCCAAAACAGGTAAGTTTCCCGCACATGGCGTTGATAATCGCTGATTAATCATTTACAAACTTTAAAAATATTCAATTCGTAATTCTGCAGTCCCGATTCATCGGGAAGCGGGAACAAAAAAATGGAACAACATTCAATTCCTTCTACTAAGGTAGAACGTGCCATGCGCTTTGTGAAAACAGGTGCACAAATAGGTGGAAATTATATTAAGCATTACTCTAAAAAAATGGTCGATCCAAGCATTAGCAAAGATAGATTACATGAAGATAATGCCGAAGATGTTTATAATGCTTTGAGTGAACTGAAAGGCTCAGCTTTAAAAGTAGCGCAAATGTTAAGCATGGAAAAAAATGTTTTGCCAAGAGCTTATACTAATAAATTTGCCTTGGCACAATATTCTGCTCCACCGCTTTCGGGTCCGTTAATTGTGCAAACTTTTGTAAAGCAATTTGGTAAAACACCGCAACAAATTTTCGATACTTTTAACATGCAATCAACTCGTGCGGCAAGCATTGGACAAGTGCATGAAGCATCAAAAGATGGCAAAAAATTAGCTGTAAAAATTCAATATCCTGGCGTTGCTGAAAGCATCAAAAGCGATTTGAAAATGGTAAAACCCATTGCTTTTAGACTGATTGGTTTAAGTGAAAAAGAGTTTGAAAAATACATTATAGAAGTAGAAAGCAAACTGTTGGAAGAAACAAATTATGATTTAGAATTACAACGCAGCCAAGAAATTTCGATGCTTTGCAAGCACATTCCTAACGTAGAATTCACTAGATATTACCCCGAATATTCAAGCAATAAAGTGTTGGTAATGGATTGGCTAAAAGGCGAACACATGGAAGAGTTTTTGAAAACTAATCCAAGCCAAGAAATTCGAAATAAAATTGGACAAGCCATGTGGGATTTTTACGATATTCAAGTGCATGAGCAAAAAGCGGTGCATGCCGATCCACATCCAGGAAATTTTTTGATGAATGCAAATGGAACTTTAGGAATCATTGATTTTGGTTGTGTGAAGGAAATCCCTGAAGATTTTTACTACAATTATTTTGCACTTTTAGTTCCTGAAATTTTGAAAAGCGATGAAAGTGTAAATCGCATCATGATTCAACAACAAATAGTGAGTGATAAAGACGATAAGCGCACGCAAGATGTAATTACTGATGCATTTATTAGAATGACAACATTGTTAAGCAAACCTTTTGCCACCGATGAATTTGATTTTAGTAACAACGATTATATTGATAGCATTTACGCCTTAGGCGAAGAAGTTACCAATATGAAAGAACTGCGTGAAAGCAAGGAAGGACGAGGTTCACAACATGCTTTATATATTAACAGAACCTATTTTGGTATTTATAGTATTTTAAATGTATTGGGTGCGAAAGTAAAAACTGGTCAAAGAAATTGGAAGCAAACACTGATGGATTACCATTTAAAAGCAGAAGCTTAAAATTTAATTTAAATGTGCAGCTGAAATAACTAAACAAGTTATCAAAAAGTTATTCATTTATTTCAAATCAGCTTAAATTTCTTTCAACCAGCAACTGTCAACTAGCAACTAATTTTATCAACTCTATTTTGGTGACGACCGCCTTCAAAATGTGTAGTTAAGAAAGTTAAAACAATTTTTTTAGCCAATTCAATATCAATAAAACGAGCGGGTAAAGCCACCACATTTGCATCGTTATGCGTACGTGCTAATGAACTAATTTCTTCGGTCCAGCAAAGTGCGCTTCTAATTCCTTGGTGCTTGTTAGCAGCCATATTCACACCATTCCCACTTCCACAAATTAGTATTCCTAATTCATTTTCTTTGTTTTCAACACTTAATGAAAGAGTATGCGAAACATCGGGATAATCCATTGATGCAGTAGAATGAGTGCCAAAATCAGTTACTGTATAATTTAAATCTACAAGCATGGCTTTAATTATTTCTTTGTATTCAAATCCTGCGTGGTCGGCTGCTATTGCTATTTTCATAATATTGATTTTATATTTTTGATTTCAATTTGTTTTTTTCTACTCTTCTTGCCACAAAAATACTAGATTCAAATAAAGCATAAAGTGGAATAGCCATTAATATTTGACTTGCCATATCGGGTGAAGGAGTTAATATACCCGCAACAATTAAAATAATTACCAAAGCATGTTTGCGGTATTTGCTCATTATTTTTGCACTTAATATACCAATTTTAACTAAAAAATAAACCAATATTGGCATTTCAAACATTAAACCGCAAGCCATGGTAATAGTAGATATAAATGAAATATATGATTCTAAATTAATTTCATTATTTACCAATTCACTTACTTGGTATGAACCCATAAATGTAATAGAAACTGGCGATAAAAAGAAGTATCCAAAACCTATTCCTGCAAAAAATAACATAGAGCTAAAAAACACTAAACCTCTAGCATAACTAATTTCTTTTTTACTTAAAGCGGGTTTTATAAAACTCCATAATTGCCATAAAATATAAGGAAAAGCAATGATTATACCTGCAATAAATGCAATCCATAAATGTTGCGTAAATTGCCCTGTCATGTCAATATTTTTTAACTCAAAGTTGATGCTTTTCATACAAAATTCATCAGTTCCTTTTGCCCAATATGACAATTTGCAGAGCACACGATAACTCAAAAAATCAATCCGCATTGGACCAAAAATGATGATATCGAATAATATCTGTTTATTTAAAAATGCGGCAATTCCTGCAATTAATATTGCTACAACTGAGCGAAATAAATGGCCTCTTAACTCATCAATATGGTCAAAAAAAGTCATTTCTTTTTTTTCTGTTGAATCGTTATCTTTTGGTTGATCTAGTGACATATAATTTAAAAACGAACGCGAAAGTAATTATTTTAGTTGATAGTTGTTGGTTGATAGTTGATAGGTAAATGCAGAAGTGTGATTTTTGATTTTTGATTTGGGAAGAAGGATAAATTATGAAATGGGAGTTGAGAGTTGGGCATTGAGAATATACTGCCTTTATTTTTTATCAATGTTTAAAATTAATTCTTTAGGCTTTGGATAATTTATTGGTAAAAGGTCTATTCTAAATGGAAGTTTCATTTCTTTTAATTCATTAATTTCTTTGTCTAAAAGTCCATTTTCATTGCAGTAATTAAAAGTTAATTTTAAATAACGTCTTATAACCATTAACGGGAGAAAATTCCCCCGAAAAGCCATCCATTCCATCAAGTCCTTTTTTCCTTTTGAACTATTACAAGTCCGACAAGCAAAAATTAAGTTTTCGGCATCATCTTTTCCTCCGAGTTTTTGTGGGAAAATATGGTCTAAGGCTAATCTATCTGACGAACCACAATAGTTGCAAATTTGTCCCGTTTGCAATTTTATTTTTTCATCATCAAAAATTGTCCGCATATTCATTGTTCCTTCTTTAAGCCCTTTGAATAATTTGGCTCTAATCATAAAGTTAAACATCTCATATTTTTCTTGTTGCTTGTCAATAGCAGTATGAGCCATAGCCAAGTTTGCATATGAATAGTAAATTAAATGTCTAACTATTTCTATTTTTTGTTTTGCCATTTTCCATGAATGTTGTTAATTTTATTGTAGTATTAAAACACATTCTAACTGCCAGTAGCTAGAGGCCAGAAGCCAGTTGCCAGCAGCTAGAAGCTAGAAGCCAACTCTATCCAATATCAACCCTTGTTACAGATATTAATTGACTAGCTTGTTTAATTTTATTCATTAAATCTTCCAAATGTTTGGTATCATTTACTTGAAGTGTAATATTTCCTTCAAACATTCCTTCGTTTGCAGTTACATTTATCGACTTCATGTTTATTTGTAATTGAGTAGAAATAATGTTGGTAATGGCACTCACAATTCCTACACTATCAATTCCTTGGATTTTAATTGAAGTAAGGAACGATTTATTACTATTTAAACTACCATCGGCCCATCTTGATTTTATAATTCGATAGCCATAATTACTCATTAAACTTATACCGTTTGTACAGTTTGTTCTATGAATTTTCACACCTTCTCCAACTGTTACAAAACCAAAAATATCATCTCCCGGAATTGGGCTGCAACATTTTGCAAAACTATATTCCATTGGTTCGCCATCGCCAATAATAACAGCATCTTTACTAGCTAATTTATTATTGTTTTTAATAACTTTTGGTTCAAAATTTTGAGTTTGTTTTATAGGCTCTGCTTCTAAAATTAAGTTTAAATCTATTTTTGTTCTATCTATTTTTTCAATTACTAATTGATAATATAGTTCAGTTACACTTGGTAATTTATAGTATTTTATTATTAGGCCTAAAGCATCGCTTGTAAATGGGATTTTGGCATTTTTAAACTTCCGCTCTAATATTTCTTTTCCCATTGCTACTGAATGGTTGCGCTCTTGTTTAAAATAATCCCTAATTTTAGATTTTGCTTTTGCAGTAGCAACCCATGAAAGCCAATCTTCACTTGGTTTTTGTTTGGTTGAAGATAGAATTTCTACTTGATCTCCATTACCTAGCACATAATTTATTGAAACTAATTTATTATTCACTTTAGCTCCAATACACTTTGCCCCTAAACCTGAGTGAATTTCAAAAGCAAAATCTAGCACAGTTGATTGTGCTGGCATTTTTTTTAAATCACCTTTTGGGGTAAAAACAAATATTTCTTCGGCAAATAAGTTTAGTTTAAAATCGTCTAAAAACTCTACAGCCGAACCATCAGTATTTTCAAGCATATCACGAACCCTAGCAAGCCATTGTTCCAAACCATTATCGTTTACTTGAGTTCCATCTTTATATTTCCAATGTGCGGCATAACCTTTTTCAGCTATTTCGTCCATTCGTTTGCTTCTAATTTGAACTTCTACCCATTTGCCTCCAGGTCCCATAACGGTGGTGTGCAAACTTTCATAACCATTGGCTTTTGGAATGCTCACCCAATCTCGTAACCTGTCAGGATTTGGAGTATAAAAATCAGTTACTGTTGAATATACTTTCCAACAATCACTTTTTTCGTTTTCATATTCATCATCAATAATAATTCTAATAGCAAATAAATCAAAAACTTCGTCAAACGAAACTTCCTGTTTTTTCATTTTGGTCAAAATGCTATGTATGCTTTTTGGCCTTCCTTTTATTTCATAATTTGAATCTGTTTCATCTAATGCTTTTTGAATGGGTTCAATAAATTTTTTGATATATTTATTTCTTTCTGCTTTAGTTTCTTGAAGTTTATTTTTTACAATATTATAACTATCAGGATCCAAAAACTTTGTAGCCAAATCTTCCAATTCAGTTTTCATAGCATACAAACCTAATCTGTGGGCCAAAGGAGCATAAACATAAGCAGTTTCACTTGCTATTTTAAGCTGACTTTTGGCACTCATGCTTTCCAAAGTTCGCATGTTGTGCAATCTATCAGCTAATTTTATTAAAATAACCCTAACATCTTCACTTAAAGTTAGAAGCATTTTTTTAAAATTTTCAGCTTGCATCGATTTGTCTTGCTGATCAAATGCGTCAGAAATTTTTGTTAATCCATCAATAATTTGCGATACTTTTTTACCAAACTTCATGTCAATTAAGTCAAGCGTAATATCAGTATCTTCAACTGTATCGTGAAGTAATGCACATATAATAGAGGTAGATCCTAAGCCAATTTCTTCGGCACAAATTTGTGCAACTGCAATAGGATGTAAAATATAAGGTTCGCCACTTTTTCGCCTCATACTTTTGTGTGCATCTAAACTAATATTAAATGCCTCACGAATCTTTAATCTGTCAGTTTTACTTAATGTAACCTTGCATGAACGCAATAAATGCCTGTAAGCTTTTACTATTTCTTCGTTTTCTTTTTCTTGAATAAGGGAGGTGCTAAGCATAATTGAAGCAAAAATTCATTGGCAATTTAAATATAAAATTTAACTTTTGTTTCTATGATTTAAACAAATTGCACATCCTATTGTGAATTAGGATATTTGAATATAAATTTAAAAAATAGTTCCTGTTCCATACAGTAAACCTAGTGAATTTAATCCAACTGCGTATGTGCCTCCTATGTACATTACAAAATTTTCATTTTTCATTACTCGCACTCTTGTTGCTAAAATTGGAGCAAACCACATATTGCTTTTTTTATCTATACCAAAACTTGCCATGGGTCCAATTTCCATTTCTAAAGTAGATTTAGCATCAATATTAATTTTGAATAATCTAAATTGTATTCCCGTTCCAAATGAGGAAGAAGCTTCTTCGTGAACTATTGCATTGTTAATTATAAATTGCTTAGCACCAGTTGGTAAATTATAAAACAATGGAATTCTAACTTTTCTAAGTGTTCTTAATTCTACAAAAAACAATATAGAAGTTGTGGGTAAAACTACAGCCGAATTAGTCAATAAATCTATTTGGTCGCTGTTTGAAATAAATAAAACTGATTGCCCAAAACTTACCTCAAAGTTTTTACTTTTTTTCTTCTCTTTTATTAGTTCTTGCCCTGAAATATTATTGATTACAGTAAACAAAAAGCATAATAATATTATAAATGGAGTAAAGTTTAATTTCATATTTTTTCTTTATTTTCTATAATCAAATATAAGCATTTATTGCATAAACAATCTTCAAATGTTGTTTTAATGTTCTGGCTATCAGTTTCGCTTAATTTTAATAGATAACAATGACATTCAGTTATATTTTCCATATTGCACTCAAATGCTTGCTGACATTTTTGACAGATTTTTTGCATATTTTCTTTAATTGTCTCTTTTAACTAGTAAAAAATATTTATTTGCCTATAGCAATATTAATTATATTAACCACAATCTAGTTTAATGCTTTCATTTCACAAGTTTATTTAAATATTTTTTTTCCTAAATTGCACCAATAAATAAAACAATTTTGTTTTATTATTATTGTTAATTATAAAACAAATATAAAGTGCCATATCCGCAGTCCATTGAACTCAAATTAGAGTTCAACCAAATAAAAGAATTAGTTGCCAAAAAATGTATCTCTAAGCTTGGTCAGCAATATATTGATAAAATAAAGTTCAATAACCGTCACGATATTATTGAAAAAATGCTTTGGCAAGTAAAGGATTTTAAAAATTTGCTTGAAACAGATTTACCTTTTCCAAATGAACATTTTCATGATGTATTTCCTTATTTTAGAAAAGCAAAAATTGAGGGAATGTGGCTGTTAGAAGAAGAATTACATAAACTAAAATTAACAATTCAATCATTTTTACAAATAGCAAAATATTTTAGGGATAGACCTGAAAAATACCAATATTTACATGCACTTTTAGAAGGATTATTATACAATGATTTAATAGTTAGGCGCATTGATCGAATATTAGACAATGAAGGTGTTTTGAAGCCAAACGCTTCGCCTGAATTAGCTAAAATTTCAGCTAAAATTACTGATAAAGAAAAGGAAGTACGCAGACGTATTCAAAGTATTTACGACAAAGGAGCTAAAAACAACCATATAGCCGAAGACTTAGAAATTACCATTAGAGATGGACGTTTGGTTTTACCTGTTTTGGCTGAATTTAAACGCAGTATTCCTGGTTTTGTGCACGATGAAAGTAATACAGGACAAACAGTTTACATAGAACCTACTGAATGTTTTGAAATGAATAATGTAATTCGTGAACTTCAAATTGCTTATCGCAGGGAACGTGAACGAATTTTATTGGAAATAACAGATCAAATTAGACCTGAAATTCCCGAGTTGGAAAAGAATATTCAACGCATGGGTTTGTTCGATTTTATTAGAGCAAAAGCACTTTTTGCAATGGATTTAGATGCCGATTTGCCAGCAATTTCAAAACAACCTAATATGGTTTTACGCACTGCTTTTCATCCTCTGCTAAAACTGAATCACCAAAAAAGTAAATTGAGCATTGTTCCGCTTAATATTGAACTGAATTTAGAAAATAGAATTGCAGTAATTTCGGGTCCAAATGCAGGAGGTAAATCGGTTTGCTTAAAAACAGTTGGCTTGTTACAATTTATGTTTCAAAGTGGGTTTTTAGTGCCAGCTAGTCCCGATAGCGAAATGTGTGTTTTTAAAGATATAATGGTTGATATTGGCGATGAACAAAGCATTGAAAACGACTTGAGCACATACAGTAGTCATTTACTTCGCATGAAATATTTTACCGATTTTGCCGATGGAAAAACCCTTTTCTTAATTGATGAATTTGGAATGGGAACTGATCCTCAATTTGGTGGTCCTTTGGCCGAAGCCATTTTGAACCATATTAACCGAAAAAATAGCTTTGGAGTTGTTACCACTCACTTTAGTAACTTAAAGAATTTTGCCAATAACACCAAAGGTTTAATCAATGCAAGTATGCTTTTTGATAACGAAAAATTGCAACCACTTTATCAGTTAGAAATGGGTAAGCCAGGAAGTAGTTATGCATTTGAAATAGCTACTAAAACTGGGCTTGCACAAAGTATAATTAACTATGCAAAAGATAGGGTAGGAGTGAAGCAAAAGCGAGTGGATGATTTGTTAATTGAAGTAGAAAAAGAACAAAAACAAGTAGTAGATTTACGCCAACGTTTTGCTGAAAAGGAAGCCAAAGCAAATGCTTTATTGGAAAAATATTCAGCTTTAAAAGAAGAAATTGAACTAAATAAAAAAATGCTGATTAAGCAAGCCAAACAAGAAGCATTAGCAATAATAAGCGAAGCCAATAGTAAAATTGAAGCAACTATCAGAGAAATAAAGCAAAATCAAGCCGATACCGAGACACAGCGAAAAGCAAGAACAGAAATTAAAGAAACTATTCAAGAGCTGAAGGATTTTGCAAAGCAAGAAAAAATAAAAGAAGAAAAGCATGCTCCAAAACCTATAAAAGGTGATATAAATATAGGCTCATCGGTAATGGTAATTGGTCAGCAAAGTATTGGTGAAGTTTTAGAAATTAATAAAACCAAAGCGCTAGTTGCCTTTGGCAATTTGCATACAACTGTAGATTTAAAAAAGCTTCAAATAGTAGCTAAATCAGCTGAAAAAGAATTGAAAAAAATGTCGGAAGGAGTTAATCTGAATGATAAAATGAAAGATTTTAGTCCTGAATTAAACATCATTGGAACGCGAGGCGATGAAGCCATGAGAAGGTTAGATTTATTTATAGACGATGCTTATTTGTTAGGTGTTAAACAAGTAAGAATTGTTCATGGAAAAGGTTACGGAATTTTACGCACTTTGGTTCGCGATTCATTGAATAGAAATCCTTTAGTTTCTAGCGTTCAAAACGAACAAATAGGTTTTGGTGGCGATGGAGCGAGTATAGTGATGATGAAAATGTAAATATTTTTGCACTTCATTGCGAACTTAGTTAAGCAATCTCTCAAATATTAAACAATGATTGATTCGTTCATAACGTTGACATTTTTATATAAAATACTATTTAGTAAAATAAAAAACCACATAGATACATAGTTTAAATAGTTTATAGGCTATGTTTTCTATGTTCCTATGTGGTTCATGTTTTGTTTATTTAATAATTACTCATAGCATTGTCACTAATTTTATATTAATTTTTTTAATACAAAAAAGAGGCTGTCCTTTTGAGACAACCTCTTCAATGATTTCAATTTGATATATTTTTATTTTGTTTCCAAAACAATAAAAGGAACGATCATCTCTTCTAAACTAATTCCTCCATGTTGGAACGAATCGTTGTAAAAATTTACATGGTAATTATAGTTATTTGGATAAACCATAAAATCATCGCCTTTAGCAAAAACCCAACTCGTACTCATGTTTTGCTTTGGTAAAAACACATCTGCAGGATTTTTAACTCCAAATAATTCATTGGCATTATAGCTTAAGTTTCTACCTTGTTTGTAACGTAAATTGGTACTTGTGTTTTTATCACCAATAATTTTTACCGGATTTTTAACCCTTATTGAACCATGATCGGTGGTAATAATAATTCTTACTTTCTTTTGAGCTATTTTTTTAATGGCTTCAAATAATGGCGAATGTTCAAACCAACTTGCGGTAATACTTCTATAAGCTGCTTCATCTTCGGCTAGCTCTTTCATTACATTCATTTCAGTTCGCACATGGCTTAGCATATCTACAAAATTATATACAATAACATTGAATTTATTGCTCATCAAATTAGAAACTGTATCGGCTAAATTTTTACCTGCTTGCAAATTGGTAACTTTGGTATAAGTAATTTTTTCTTTGTAACCCAAGCGCTGCATTTGCTTGTTTATAAACTCTTCTTCATATATATTTTTTCCTTCATCTTCCTCCTCATTTACCCAAAGATTTGGATACAATCTTTCAATTTCACTTGGTAACATTCCCGCAAAAAAACTGTTCCTAGCATAATGAGTGGTGGTAGGTAAAATGGTTAAATAAGTATCTTCACTAATTATATTGAAGTATTCAGTTAATTGGCTTTGAACCATTTTCCATTGATCGTACCTGAAATTATCAATTAAAATTAAAAAAGTAGGAATGTCTTTATCAATTACTGGCATCAATTTTTTATTGATAACAGTATGGCTCATGGCTGGTGTTTTAGCATCAGGTTTTTTCAAGAAATTCACAAAGTTTTTCTCTATAAATTTCACCCAATCGTTATTGGCATCGCGTTTTTGCATCGCCAATATTTCGTCCATTCCTGTATCGCCACTTTTGGCTAGTTCCAGTTCCCAATACACTAATTTTTTGTATAAATTTACCCAACTTTCATAGTCGTTTACATCATACAATTCCATGGCTATTTGCCTAAATTCTTGTTGATAATTTTGAGCCGTTTTTTCGGTAACCAATTGCTTGCTATCCAAAATACGTTTAAGCGATAATAAAATTTGGCTTGAGTTAACAGGTTTAATCAAATAATCAGCAATTTGATTGCCAATGGCATCTTCCATAATATGCTCTTCTTCACTTTTGGTAATCATTACTATTGGCACTTCAGGAGTAATAGCCTTTATTTGAACCAATGCTTCTAAACCACTGATTCCGGGCATGTTTTCATCTAAGAAAATAACATCATATCTCTTTAGTTTTACTGCTTCTACTGCATCTACGCCACTGGTAACTTTATCTACGGTATAACCTTTATTGGTCAGGTAAATAATATGTGGCTTTAATAAATCTATCTCATCATCGGCCCAAAGAATACTTGTATTGCTCATTTATGTTTTTATTGTTTTTGCAAAGATTACTTGTTTACTTGAATTTAAAAATTGTTTGTGATTTATTTACTGTTATGTTTATAAATGGTAATTATAACGTGGTTCTTGGTGTTTTAGTTTAATAATAATTGGAAATAGACAATTGGCAATTAGTAAAGGGTGGATTTTATTTTGGTAACTTGTGCGCACAAGTTATGGTAAAACATGACAAACTATACAACTTGCGCATGCAAGTAATGATATTCAAAGATATTTATCAGTACTTGCGGGCGCAAGAAGGGATAAACAACATTATTTATTACCATTTGCATATGCAAGGAGCTATAAAATTACAAAACCAATTAATACGTAGGGGCGGACCTTTGTGTCTGCCCTTAATTTTGAAACCAAAACAAATTCTCCAACAAATAAAATCAATTATTCAATTTTTATAATCTTCCAATCTTGTAATCTTCCAATCTTCCAAATCAACTAAATCTTCCAATTAACAATTCAACTCAAAAATAACCTATTTTTGAACCGTGAATTTATCCAATAAAAAGAAAATAATCAACGATCCTGTTTATGGATTTGTAAATATACCTTTTGAACTTATTTACGATTTAATAGAACATTCGTGGTTTCAGCGTTTGCGCAGAATTAAGCAGTTAGGGCTTTCATATTTGGTTTATCCTGGCGCGCAACATACGCGTTTTCAGCATGTAATTGGTGCCATGAGTTTAACTTTTCAAGCGGTAGAAATTTTAAAAAGTAAGGGAATTGAAATTACAAATCATGAAGCCGAATCGGTTTGTGCAGCCATTTTATTGCACGACATGGGTCATGGTCCATTTAGCCATACTTTAGAAGGATTAATTATTGAAGATGTTCCTCATGAAGAAATTTCTTTGCGTTTTATGGAATTATTGAATGAACAATTTGAAGGTAAATTATCTACTGCTATTGAAATATTCACCAATAAATATTCAAAAAAATTCTTACACCAATTGGTCTCTAGTCAGTTAGATATGGACAGATTGGATTATTTACGCAGAGATAGTTTTTATTCTGGTGTACAAGAAGGAACAATTGGCCACGATAGAATAATAAATATGCTAAATGTGGTAAATGATGAATTGGTAATAGAAGAAAAAGGAATTTATTCAGTTGAAAAGTTTTTAATAGCCCGCAGACTCATGTATTGGCAAGTTTATTTACACAAAACTGTGGTGGCTGCAGAGCAATTATTAATTAAAATTATGGAGCGAGCAAAATTATTGGCTTATCAAAATGAGGAATTATTTGCTACTCCAGCTTTGCATTATTTTTTATATAATAAAATTGATAAAAAAACATTTTATAATAGCAATGAAGCCATAGAAAATTATGCTCTTTTGGATGATGATGATATTTTTACTTCCATAAAAGTTTGGTGTAATCATCATGATAAAATACTAAGCACGCTTTGCAAGATGCTTCGCAATAGAAAATTACCTAAAATAGTATTGCAAAATGCACCTTTTAATAAAACCACAGTTGAAAGTTACAAATTCATGGTTGCCGATAATTTAGAAATTACAATGGATGAAGCTAATTATTTTGTATACACCGATTCTGTTCAAAATAAAGCTTACAGCGCCAACAATTTCCATATAAATATTTTATTCAAAAATGGTCAAGTGCTTGATATTGCTGATGCCAGCGACCAATACAATATTGATTCATTAACTAAATTAGTTACCAAATATTTTTTGTGTTTTATAAGATAAACAATCAATTTTTTTGTATAAACAAATTGAATTTTATAAATAATTAGAAATTAAGAAATTAAGAAATTAGAATTTTTCTGTGTAATTTTTGTAATCTGTGAATGTTAACATTGCCATTTGTAAATCAATCGTATATATTTGTGCATTATTTAAATTTAAAAATGCAAATTAGTGTAGCGCAATTGGCGCAATTATTAAACGGAACCATAGTCGGTAATCCAGATATTTTACTTCATACCGTGGCTAAAATTGAAGAAGGGCAGGAGGGTGCGCTTTCATTCTTAGCCAACATGAAATATGAAGCACATTTGTATAATACTTTATCGAGTGCAGTATTGGTAAATAACGATTTTGAACCAAATGGAATAGTGGAAGCCACTTTAATAAAAGTAGAAAATGCATACGCTTCGTTTACTTTTTTATTAGAACAATTTGCAGCGCAAGCCAATAAAAAAGAAGGAATTGAAGAAGGTTCTGTAATAAATAAAACTGCTGAATTAGGAACAAATATTTATGTTGGTGCTTTAGCTTACATTGCCAAAGGCGTAAAAATTGGAAATAACACACAAATTTATCCAACTAGTTATGTTGGCGATAATGTAAAAATTGGCTCAAATTGCATAATTTATGCTGGAGTAAAAATTTATAATGATTGTGTAATTGGAAACAATGTAATTATTCATTCTGGAACTGTTATTGGCAGCGATGGATTTGGATTTGCTCCTTTAGCAGATCGGTCATACAAAAAAATTCCTCAAATTGGTAATGTAATCATTGAAGATGATGTGGAAATTGGTAGTAATAGCAGCATAGATAGAGCTACAATGGGAAGTACAATTTTACGAAAAGGAGTAAAATTAGATAATTTAGTTCAAATTGCTCATAATGTTGTAATTGACGAACATACTGTAATTGCTGCTCAAAGTGGTGTTGCAGGTAGTTCCAAAGTTGGAAAATATTGTGTTATAGGTGCACAAGTTGGAATTGTTGGACATATTTCTATTGCAAATGGTTCTATAATTGCGGGACAAAGTGGAATAAGTGGAACAATTAAAGATGAAGATAAAAAGTGGTTTGGTTCTCCTGCATTTGATTATTCTGATTCTATTAAATCTTCAATTATTTACAAAAAATTACCTCAACTATATAAAACCATTTCTTCCCTTGAAAAAATAATGAATGAAAAATAATTTTTATCAACTGTAACATTTTTAACAAGAATTCGTTTTAGTTGTAATTTTATTATAAATGTACTTAATGAATGACTGTTACAGAATACAATACATGTGTTAAAAATTATGCTGATCCGGTTTTTCGATTCATTTATAAAAACATAAAAGATGAAGAAAAAGCCAAAGATATAGTGCAAGATACATTTGTTAAAATGTGGGTTAAAGTTGATGTTATAATTGCAGAAAAAGCAAAGTCATACTTGTTTACTGCTGCATATAACACCATGATTGATGCTATAAGAAAAGACAAATACAAAGTAAATTATGAAGACCATTATGATGATTATTTAACTATAAATAACTCGTTTAATGATTTGAAAGAAATAATAAATTTGGCTTTTAGTAAATTAAATGAAACCCAAAGAAGTGTAGTTATGTTACGTGATTATGAAGGCTATTCTTATGATGAAATTGGGAAAATTACAGGTTTAAACGAAAGCCAAGTAAAAGTATATATTTATAGAGCAAGATTAAGTATGAAAAAATTTATTGGTTCATACGAAAACGTAGTTTAAATATTAAAAATGTAACTGTAAGGCTTTATAGGATGTCATAAGGGAAATAAAAAAGTAAAATGGAAATAAATATTAATAATTATGAAGTATACGTAATTGATTTTATTGACGGTAAGTTAAATGAAATCGATACCGCTAATTTATTAATTTTTTTAGACCAAAATTTAGATTTAAAAGAAGAATTTGAAATACTAAATAATTCATCAAAATTTATTCCTGTAGAACACTTTTCATTTGATAGTTCATCGTTGCTTAAGCCAATAAATATTAATGTAAACAACTATTCTGAAAAACTTATTGCTTTAATTGAAAACGATTTATCTCAAACTGAAAAGGATGTTTTATTAAGTGAAATAAAAAGATATCCTGAACTGAAAAAAGTACATGAATTATTTTTAAAAACCAAGCTGATTCCTGATTTAAAAATCATATTCAAGAACAAAGAAAGTTTAATCAAAACTCCTTTTAAAATTATTCCTTTATTTACCAAACTATCTGCCATTGCAGCATTATTTATAGCTGTAATAATTACATTTTATTTTGTAAATAATTTCAATTTAAAAAATCAGTTAGTTAATAATGAATCCATTGTTAAAGCAAAACAAGATTCAATTTCAAAGGTTTTAAAATCTAAAAATAATATTCCTAATCTATTACAACGTGAAACCGAAAAAGAAATGTTGGCATTTGGTGGTGTAAATGCTGCTTTAGTTAAAAAAAACGGTAAAAAACCAATGGTTTCTCCAGCAATTCCTTTAAATAAAAACAACAAAAATTTATTTAAAGAAAATCCATTAAACAATAACAATAATCAATCAGTTACTCCAATTCCATTGCCTAAAAAAGTAATATCAGAAAATGGCTTAGTTAATAATAATATTGCTCAATTAGAACTACCAAAAGTGGAAGAAAAACTAGTTTTAAAAGAGAATGATATTTTAACTTATTTGACAAATAATAATGAAATTGCCTTTCAAAATATTGAAAAAGCTAATTTTGAAAACAAAGATAGAAGTTTAACTAATTACGTAAAACAACAGCTTCAAATTACTGCACAATCGGAAGTAATAGCAGTAAATAAACCAACTAATTCAACTGAAAAAATTACTTTAGCTGAATCAATTGGGTTAAATGTTTTGTCTATTTATAATATGGTTTCAAACCACGATGTAAAAGTTAAAAAAACCTACAATAATGATGGCGAAATAGAAAAAGTTAGTTTAGTTGCCACTGGCTGGTAAATCAATAAAATTTATTAAAATTCCAATCTTAATTACTCATAACAGCAATTTTTATCTTTACCAATCCCTCGTCAAATTGTAATTCAGTTTGTGTAGTTTTTGAAGGAATTTGATACCTGTGAAAAGGGTTATAACCTACATCTTTATAATCTCTCCAACTTAGTTTAGTTTTATCTGGTCCAATAGATTCAAAATAAAATGTACTTCCCGAAGTTAGTTCACCATCGTTAATATTTAATACTGTTTCTAGTTTTTCATTTGGAACAAAATCTGCTATTTTTAAATAACCTTTGCCTAATAAATCTCCTTTGAAATAATAGCTAGCATTTTTTCCGGAAATATTTTGCGAATAGAACCACGACATTGTACTATCTATTTTTTTATCCCAGGGACTTAACTTTGCTATATTTTGAATATTGTTTAAATATGCAAATGTTTCATAAACAGGTTTGTCTATAACAATACTTCTATCCACTTTAAACTCTCTTGGAAATAATAACGAAACTCCAAAAAATACGCCTATTAATAACCAAAAACCTATAAATATTTTAAATAATTTCATGTACTTATCTTTATTTTTATGTAATAATTTACACTTAAAATTTAAATGCTTTTTCAATAATTAATGCCTGCTCTGCAGCATGAACTTTACTATATCCAGTTGCCGTTGATGCACTGCTTTCTCTACTTATTCTTTTTAAATGTAAGTTATTGTCCCAACGCATTAAATATAACCATGTACCCATATTTTTAGGTTCTTCTTGAACCCAATAAAATTCAGCACCTTCATACTTTTTATATATTGCAGAAAGTTGTTTTACAGGCATTGGATATAATTGTTCCATTCTTACTATTGCCACATCTTTTCTATCATTTTTTTGTTGAAATTCCAATAATTCATAATAAATTTTACCTGAACAAATCAATACTCTTTTTACTGATTTTTTATCTGTAAAATTATCATCAATTACTTCTTGAAATCCACCTGTTGTAAACTCTTCTAATTTACTTACACATTTTGGATGACGCAATAAGCTTTTTGGTGTCATTACTACCAATGGTAATCTAAAATCACGTTTCAATTGTCTGCGTAATGCATGAAAATAATTAGCAGGAGTGGTAATATTGCAAACTTGCATATTCCAATTTGCACAAAGTTGTAAAAATCGCTCAATCCTTGCTGATGAATGTTCTGGACCTTGACCTTCATAACCATGAGGAAGCATTAAAGTTAAACCACTATAAGTTTTCCATTTTGTTTCAGCACTTGCCAAATATTGATCAATTACAATTTGTGCGCCATTACCAAAATCACCAAATTGTGCTTCCCAAATTGTTAAATCATTAGGTGTAAACATGCTATATCCATATTCAAATCCTAACACGGCATATTCACTTAATAATGAATTATAAAACGCAACATTTCCTTTTTTTAATTCACCTAAATTATCTAAAATATTATGTGCTCGTTCACTGTCTTCTTGTTTTATAATTGCGTGTCTATGGCTAAATGTTCCTCTTTCGCAATCTTGTCCGCTCATTCTTACTCCATGACCTTCATTCGATAGAGATGCATAAGCCATTAATTCTCCCATTGCCCAATCAAAACTTTCGTTTTTGATCATGTTTTTTCTATCGTTAAATAGTTTTTCTATTTTACTAAATGCTTTAAAATCTTTAGGAATATCAGTAATTTTTGAGGCTAACTCAACAAATAATTTACTGTCAATACTTGTATTTGGTGAATGGTCAAAATCTTCCATTTTTGCAGATCGGAAACCTTCCCAATTTTCTGCTAAAAAATTCTTAGCCTTCGAAACTTCTGCTGCTTTTGCACTTTCTAATTTTTCCTGTAATTCTTTTCTGAAATCAGCATCCATTTCCTTCGCCAAATCAGCTTCTACACTTCCTGCACTTAGTAGTTTTTGGTTGTATATTTCTCTTGGATTTGGATGCGCTGCAATGGCTTTGTATAATAATGGTTGGGTAAATCTCGGTTCATCACCTTCATTATGACCATATTTTCTGTAACCTAATAAGTCAATAAATACATCACTATTAAATTCTTGACGGTATTCCATTGCCAATTTTACAGTATAAACTACTGCTTCTGCATCATCTGCATTCACGTGAAATACTGGACATAATGTAGTTTTTGCCACATCGGTACAGTAAGTAGATGTCCTAGCATCTGTATAATTAGTAGTAAATCCAATTTGATTATTAGTAACAATATGAATACATCCTCCTACAGAATACGCTTTCAAACCAGCCATTTGTAATACTTCATATACAACACCTTGACCTGCAATAGAGGCATCACCATGTAATAAAATAGGTGCAACTTTATCTATATCACCTTTATAATCTTTATCTAATTTAGCCCTTGTTAATCCCTTAACTACTGGGTTTACAGTTTCCAAGTGCGATGGATTTGGAGCTAAAACTAATTTTACATTTTTATTAGTTCTTGTAGTTATATCCGATGAAAAACCTAAATGATATTTTACATCTCCTTCAAATATCCCTTCGTCTTCAGCACTTTTTCCTTCAAATTCCTTAAATATATCTTCATATGATTTACCTAAAATATTTGCCAATACATTCAATCTTCCTCTGTGAGCCATTCCTAGTACAAACTCTTCTACTCCTAACTCCGCGCCATATTGAATTACTTCATCTAAGGCAGGAATCAATGTTTCTAAACCTTCTAATGAAAAGCGTTTTTGTCCAACAAATTTTGTGTGAATAAAATTTTCAAAAACTGAAGCTTTGTTTAACTTCGATAGTATGTGTCTTTTCTCTTCTATTTTTAATTTAGGTGTGTTTTTACAGCTTTCCATTTTAGCTTGTAACCAAGCAATTTTTTCAGGTGTTCTTATATATATGTATTCCGCACCTATGCTTTTGCAATATGTTTGTTCCAAATGCGCAATAATATCTTTCAGTTTAGTCGCCCCAATTCCAATTTCTACTCCAGCGTTAAATGTTTTTTCTAAATCACTTTTGTTTAAATCAAATGTTTCAATAGCTAAATCTGGGAAATATTGCCTTCTTTCTCTTACTGGGTTTGTATCTGTAAATAAATGACCACGTGATCTGTAACCTTTTATTAAATTTAGTACGTTTATTTCTTTTAAAATATCTTCTGATAAAGCAGAGGTATTTGCTGTTTTACTATTACCATTAAATTTTTGTTGGCCCATTTCAAAGCCTTCAAAAAACTTTTGCCATCCAAAATCAACCGATTCTGCATTGATCAAATATTGTTCGTAAATATTTTCTAATGCAGTTATATCTGCATTAGATATATATGATAGTTTATCCATTATTATTTTTAAAATCAGCTGCAAATATAACCAGATGATTTTAAGTTTTTAAAACCTTTCAATAATAATTGATGAAATAATCACAAATAAATTTATCAAATAAGCTTAAATAGAAACTACAACACTTTATATATACAATAAAACATATTTAAAGTCTATATACATATATATATGCTTATTTGGTTTTACCAAAACTAGTAAATTCAAATTACTAACGGTATATAATATTTCGTTGTATG
>CAIUQQ010000336.1 GCA_903901345.1 uncultured Bacteroidota bacterium
CAGATTTACACCAAACAAAAGAAATTTAATGAAGCCATTATTCAATATAATATTGTTATCAATGAACATGGAAGCGATATTTTAGGTGATAATGCATTGCTCAATTTAGCACTTATTTACGATAAAAATTTAAACAATACCGAAGAAGCAAAAAAGCAATATGAGAAATTTATTGAAAATTACGGAAGCAGTATTTTTATCAACGAGGTTAGAAAAAGATACCGCCAATTAAGAGGCGATTTAATCAATTAAAAAAATGATAGTATATAACGTAACCATTAATTTAGAACCAAATATTCACGAAGAATGGGTTAAATGGATGAAAGAAAAGCACCTTTCAGATGTAATGGCAACAGGCATGTTCACGTCTTATAGGTTTTTAAAATTGCTAAGCAAACAGGAAGATGAAGTAGGTGAAACTTACGCTATTCAATATTTTGCTGAAACAATGGAACATTACGACAGATACATGGAAGAATTTGCGCCAGCTTTACAAAAAGATGGTAGAGATTTATTTGGAGAACAGTTTTATGCATTTAGAACATTGCTTGAAGAAGCATAAGGAAGGTCTGCAAAAAAAGTCCAATTTCTTCGTTATGCTAGCTATAAAAATGGTCATTTGCAATTAGCAAACTCCCATTTTTCTATCATTGCAAGCCTCGAACTTGAAATTTTCTTATCACACCTTAAATATCATTTAATAATTTTTCTTTAAAACAAAAAACTATGAAAGCAATTATTCCTGTAGCAGGTATTGGCACTCGTTTAAGGCCACATACGCATACGCAACCAAAGGCATTAATTCCTATTGCTGGTAAGCCAATTATAGCTCATATTGTTGACAGTTTAATAGAAGCTGGTGTCAATGAATTTGTGTTTATTATTGGATATTTAGGAGATAAAATTGAAGAATATATTCAAAAGAATTATCCTTCTATTACTGCTAGTTTTATTATTCAAACTACCGGAAAAGGGGTTGGACATGCCATTTGGCTGGCAAAAGAAAATATTTTGCAGAATAACAGTGAAATTCTAATCGTATTTGGTGATACAATTGCTGATGTAGATTTGAAAAAAATTATTGCTGAGCCATATAATTTATTAGGAATAAAAAAAGTAGAAGATCCGCGTCAGTTTGGAGTTGCCGAGATTGACAAAGATGGCAATATTGTTAAAATGGTAGAAAAACCAGCCATTCCTGTTTCTAATTTAGCATTGGTAGGAATTTATAAAATTAAAGACAGTCATGCGCTATTTGAAGCGTTAGACAGCAATATTAGTCAGAAAAAAACCACGCATAACGAATTTACTTTAACCGATGCCTTAATGGGAATGATAAATAGTGGTTATAAATTTAAAAGTTTTGATGTGGCCAATTGGTATGACTGTGGTAAAAAAGATATTTTATTAGAAACAAATTCTATTTTATTAAAGCGTTTGAATTACGATACTACAAAATACAAATTTGAAAACACCATTATTATTCCGCCTGTATTTATTGGAAATGGCTGTAAAATTTCAAATTGTATCATTGGGCCAAATGTATCTATTGGTGATGACGCTATTTTGAATTATTGTATTTTAAAAGAAAGCATTATTGGACCATTTTCTCAAATAGAATATGCTATTTTAGAAAAATCGTTAATAGGAAATGACGCCACTTTATGCGGCAATAAACAAAGTTTAAATATTGGCGATAGCACTGAAATAAATTTTGGGTAAATGAAAGAAATAATTTCAAAAGATAAAAACATAGGAATTATTGCAATAATATTTACGTTTTATGCAATTTTTCATCACGCATTTCAAATTATTTTTAGTGCTGAATTATTTACCCCTGGGGAATCATATTTATTTATAAAAATTTTTATTCTCTATTTCAATTTTTTTGAATTTTCATTATTCGGAGGATTTAATTTTTTGAATTTTCAATTTAGCAACTCTAGTATTCAAGTATGTTATTTAAATTATTTGTTTTACGCTTTAATGATTTTTGGTACTTTGTTTTATACCATGAGCAATTACAAAGAAACTAAG
>CAIUQQ010000337.1 GCA_903901345.1 uncultured Bacteroidota bacterium
AGCAGCTTTATCGGCTGGAGTTAAGTTTTTACGCATTAAACTTATTTCTTTTAGTTTCTCGTAAACTACTTTTTTCTTTGCTTCTAACGCAATATAACTTACATAATTTCCGCTTTTATTGGTGTAAGTTTTATCACCAATAATTGCAATATCAACAATGGTTTGGCTCAAAACCTCACGTGTAATTTGCTGAAAGCGAGCACTAAAATCACCTAAATTATCTGCTATTTGACGTTCTGCGCTGTAGTTTTCGGCCACCTGATTTATTTGAGTTTGTACAAAAGATGCCATCCTTTGTTTAGCCATTAAAAGCGCTTTGCTTTTTGCTGTTTCTGCATCTCTGCTTTCAGCACTTCCAGTAGCCCTAAAAAACCTTCTGCTACCTTCGTAACTACTTCCCGAAAACGGACCTTTTACTTCAGTTAATCCTTTGGGTGCTCCGCAACTTGCAATTAGAAAAAAAGTAATTGCTGCGAATAATATTGTTTTTGTGCTTAAAGCTTGATAATTTTTCATGATATTATTTTTTAAGGAAGCATAGAAAATACTATGCCAAATATTGTTTTAACAAACCAAAAATGGTTTGATATATTTAAAGTTTAACTATTTTTTTTGTAATAATTATATTATCAATATTTAAACGTACAAAATAAATTCCATGCGCTAAATTTTCTGTTGAAATATAACTTTCCAAAATACCTTCAGCTATTAATTTTCCTTTCAAATCGTATAATTTATAACTTGCATCTTTTGCTTGATGGTTATATAAATCAATGAATAATTTGTTGTTTACAGGATTTGGATATAACGAAATATTATCCACCCAAACTTGCTTCACTAAGGTTTTATCTTTAGTAGAATTTATAATACTTGTAAACACGCCAGCACCATAAGTAGCAACTGCTAAAAGGCCATCTGTATTTCTAAAATCCATCATGGTAACAATATTACTTCCAATTTTATCGGGCGATTGACGCACCCAAATAGTTTGCATTCCATTCAAACTATCGGTAGCAAATAAACCTGCTGAAGTTCCAACATAATATATCAAACTATCGGAAACAGAAACAACAGTTAACCAACGCAAGGAAGGACCATTACCAGCACCTGTAGCTAATTCTTCTAAATTACCCGAAACGGCTTGCCAAGTTTGTCCAGCATTGATACTTTGAAACAGACTTAAAATACCATAATTGGTAAACGTGGTAAACAAAATATTTGGATTACTTGGATGTGTGGTAATGCAATTAATATAGGCAGCAGGGAAATTTGCTCCAGTAATATTTTCAACTGTTGGTTGCCCAACCGATGCATTTTTTATTCTATATAGTTTACCTTTTTGTGTTCCATAATAAACTACGTCATTGTCTATTTTGGAACTTGTAATTGCGGTAATTTCATCCGTTGAATCACTTAATTTGGTTGTTAATAATTCGTCCCAATTAGTAAGTACAGCATTGCTATCTAATTTATCTAATAATGGAATTTGTTTTACATCATTATTACGCCAAATTCTATCTCCATTGGGAATATAAATTCTATAAAAATTATTTGCATCAGGAGTAAAAGGATTGATAAATTGGTACTTTGATCTTGGTAAATCTTTAGGATCAATGCGGGCAAATTTGTTTCCTAAACCATTGGCACCAACTTGTATTCTAAAAGCTCTACCTTCTTGAATTGACATGTAATAATCAGTTGCATTTGGCGACACAAAACAAAAAGAACCATCGTAACTTAAAGGTTGAGTCCAAGGTTTACGATAATCGCCAGCGTTAGTATATAAAGTACCATTGTCTTGCAAACCACCTAAAACTATATCACTTGTAGTTGTTTTATCAATGGCCACCGAATAAAATTGAGTGGTATTGTAACCATTATTTAAAGATTTCCAGGTAACATTTGCAGCTAAATTATTATCCGTTAATGAAATTCCTCCATCGTGAACGGAGATACATTTTGAAGGATTAGATTTATAAAAAACCATACTGTGATTATCGGGATGATGGTTTTGATAAATTTTAAAATCAGGACGAGTAGTTCCTACTTCATAACCACCAATCCAAGCGGTGTTATTAGCAGTTTTAAAACCATCGGTTGAACGGTATAAATTTGCTCCACCAATATAAACCACATCTGCATTATCAGGTTTAACTTTTACATATAAACAGTAACCCGACTGTGAAATAAACGGACCAAATTCACCTTGCATTTGAGGTAAACTTACACTTCTATCTTCCCAAACACCACCTGCTAAAGTACCGTCACCACTCACATAATTGTATTTCCATAAACTATTCCATTCTTCTGTTCCATTGAATTGAACTGACTTTTTTCCAATACCAGGAGTATGTGCAATAAAGTAAACTTGTTTTTCATCACTAGGCGAAATGCCAATAGAAATTCTACCACAATTAGCAGGAAAAAATGTTGGACTAATTTTACTCCAATTTGTTCCATTATTGGTACTTCGCCATATTCCAGCAAATGTACTTCCGCTTGATAATGTTGCATATATTACACCTGCAGAAGTAATTGCTACATCAGTATATGGAGTAGATGAAGCAGTAGAACCTCTGTTCAATTGCCAAGTGGCACCACCATTTAAACTACGCCAAATTCCACCATAAGTAGCAGCAAAAACAGCATCTATAGTATCCACAGTTGGGTTAACGGCTACGCTATTAGTAAAATCCCATAAATTATCGAACTGAATACTGCTAGAAACAGTGGTTTTTAAACGGTTCCAAGTTTTACCCGAATCAGTTGATTTTAACATGCCATTTCCGGTATAAAAAGCACCAGGAACATAACCTCCAAAATACTCGCCAGTTCCGGCATACCAAATATTTTCTTTGCCTTTTCGCAAATCTTGCGTAATGCAAGTAACGTTTACATTTGAATCAATATTGGTACAAATATACCAACTAGCACCAGCATCATAACTGCGCCAAATTCCACCACTTGCTCCTCCCGCTAATAAATTATTTTCATTGGTTTTATCAATGGCAATGGCACGTGTTCTGCCGCCTATATTATAAGGACCTCGTTGGCTCCAAAAACCCATATTATTGGTTTTATTCAAAGCCGCATCGCACTGAGGTAATTTATTGGCAAAGGCCAATTCCATGTTCCTAATTCCTTTTGGAATTTCACCAGTGGTAGGATTTGCCAACATGTTTTTCATCCACTCATCTCTACCTTTTAGGTCTTCTTCCATTCCATCGCTGTTATATTCTTTTTCCTCATTACTTGCTAAAGCAATGGTTGAAGGAGCATTGTTACAACTAATGTACAATAAAGAAATGGCTATTAAAATTCTGAAATTCATCTGTTTTATTTTTATTTAAAAATCGAATATAGTTTTTTGGTTTGTAAAAGAAAAAAATCGAAGCACGAAATTCGGAATTCGAAACTAAAAAAATAATTTTTAATAATGAATCTCTAAGTATTTGCTATGAAATGGTGAAACAATTGAAATTCCAAAATCCATCATTCAAAATCGATTTCCACCTTAATCTTCCAAGTCGTATTGTTTGATTTTTCGGTATAAAGTACGTTCAGAAATTCCTAATTCATTGGCAGCTTTTTTTCTACGGCCACGGTATTTATCCAATGCTTTTTTTATCAATTCTATTTCTTTGTGTTCTATTGATAAGCTTTCGGGTTCTGGATTTTGAATTACAGGAATATCAATGATATTTGGTTTTGAAAATCCTTGATGGCTAGGGTTTAAATTACTAGTTTGATTGCTGCTATTTTGATACATACCAGGACTAAAAATACTGTTCATGTTTTCATTTTGTTTCATGCCAAAATCTTCAGCACTCATGCTCGATTTTCCATTTTGCATCATTTCAAAAACCACACCTTTTAAATCACTTAAATCTTTGCGAAGCTCAAACAATACTTTATAAAAAATATCGCGTTCACTCATGTGATTTGCATCGGCAGTGTTACCCAATAAAGCTGGCAAACGGGGTTTATCGGTTGGTAAAACTTGCGATAGTTCAAATGCATTTACGTTTTTATCTTCATCTAATACCGATAATTGCTCCGCAATATTTTTAAGTTGACGAATATTTCCTGGCCACCTATATGCTGCTAAAATATTTTGCGCTTCCGCATCTAATATTACTGGTTTCGATTTGTATTTTTCCGAAAAATCGGCACTGAATTTACGGAACAATAAATTAATATCTTCCTTGCGCTCACGCAATGGCGGAACACGAATAGGAACTGTTGACAATCGATAGTATAAATCTTCCCTAAACTTACCTTGCGAAGAATAATCCAACAAATCTCGGTTGGTAGCTGCAATTACCCTTACATCGGTTTTTTGAGTTTTAGAGGAACCAACTTTTATAAACTCGCCACTTTCCAAAATACGTAATAATCGCGATTGAGTTTCTAAAGGCAACTCCCCTACTTCGTCTAAAAAAATAGTTCCACCACTCACTGTTTCAAAATATCCTTTACGGGTATCGAGTGCACCGGTAAACGAACCTTTTTCATGTCCGAATAATTCTGAGTCAATGGTTCCTTCAGGAATGGCACCACAGTTAACCGCTATAAATGGCCCATGCTTTCGTGAACTTAATGAATGTATTACTTTTGAAAAAGCTTCTTTTCCCACCCCACTTTCCCCATTTATTAAAACAGTAATATCGGTTGGAGCCACTTTGGTAGCTGTTTGCAAAGCATAATTTAACAATGGTGAATTACCAATTATTTCAAATCGTTGTTTAATATCCTGTATGTTCATTTGTAATTACTTCTTTATTTTTTATCATGTCAAAACCTGCAATCCCCTTGCAAATTGTTAATTTCATTTGAGCTGGCAATTGAATGTTTTGGAACATTTCATTGTTCGCAATGTCTATGGTTCTTGTTATAGGATAATCATTTAAAAATTTATCGTTAAAATAAAAAGTAAAGGACTCAATTTGCAATCCTCTTTTTCTTATTTGAATTTCGTTAATATCAATTTTTTCAATGTCGTGAAAGGTTACATGCTCGTTAAAATTTATCCATAATCCAGCAGTTACAAGCAGTAAAAAACAAATGGGAACAAACCCAAATAAATGAACAATCCAATATTCAAATAGGTTATGATAAATGGCTTTTTCATTTATTTTTTTATAGGAAATAACACTGGTAATAATACTTATTAAAAATACGATTGAAAATATTTGAATCCAGTTAATCACTATAAATTCCATTACATGATAACGAAAAACAAACGCAACAATTGCAGTTAAAATTGGTAAATAATAACTCCAATGTGTGCTGTTATATTTATAGGTGTTTTTTACTTTATCCGGTAAATTATAAACTAAGTTTTCAGTGTTAAAAAACTCCTTTTTGTACTCATAATCTTGGTCTATTTGCAAAGGATTTTGATTCAATAACAAACAAAAGTGAGCATAAGTATTGGGTAATTCTTCTTGAAATGTTAAAGGTTTTTCAAAGAACAATTCTACCAATTTAGCAAACACAAAATCTACTTCGTTTTCATTACCAACAATATTTAAAACATTGCTTTTACCTTTATTTTCTTTGTTAAATACATCGAACCAAACATCTAAATAACTTGCAAAATGTTGGTCAAATGCATTTCCGTTTTTTACAGTTTGAACCAATGCCATTCCTAACTGATAAAAGAATAAATTTTGTCCATCGGAAGCTATCAAATGCCCTTCACTGAACTTTTTCCATGAAATGCCAATGATCTTGTTATTGTAAGTTACACCATCGCTAAATTCATCATTGTTTTTCAATGAAAATGAGTCGGGATAAACATTGATATAATCGTAACCTGTTAAAAAATAATCTTTTAAACCAAAAGTAAGTTGAGTAATGTATGAATACAATATCAAACGCATGTCATCGGTAATTTGAATTCCCTTACCAATAACAGCCATTTCTTTTTCAAAACTTAAAACGCGTTTTACAAACTTGTGTTTTCCTTTTTGGCTTAAGTTTCTATAATACAAATTGTATTTCTCAAGCACATTGCTAACCTGCTGTTGTCGGCTATTATTGCTAAAAAAAATCATTTGAGTGCTATAAATATTAGAATTTAACCTCTTCCACTATTCGTCCAATTAAACTTGTAATGGTTACCCGTTCAATTAAAACTTTTACATATTGCCCTTTTTTGTAATTTTCAATTGGGAAAATCACAATTTTATTTTGGTCATTTCGTCCTTTAGCATCAAACTCCGATTTTTTTGATTCGCCTTCAATTAATACAATATGGGTTTTACCAATTTCACTGGTATTTTTAATAATGCTATTTCTATGTTGTAAATCTATAATTTCAGTTAATCTTCGTCCTTTTACTTCTTCAGGAATATCATCTGCATACCTGCGGGCGGCCAATGTTCCTGGCCTTTCGCTGTATTTGTACATGAAAGCAAAATCAAATTTTCCATAATCAAACATGGTTAATGTATCTTGATGTTCTTCTTCGGTTTCAGTACAAAAACCAGTAATAATATCGGTAGAAATACCACAATCAGGAATTACTTCCCTAATTTTATCCAAACGCATTTTAAACCATTCTCTGTCGTAAGTTCTATTCATCATATTTAATACACGGGTATTTCCCGATTGCATTGGATAATGAATATAATTACAAATATTATCGTATTTTTTAATGGTAAAAAGCACTTCATCGGTAATATCTTTTGGATGAGATGAAGTAAAACGAACCCTTAAATCTGGTGCAATTTGAGCCACTTTTTCTAGTAATTGAGCAAAAGTAAAAACTACTTCGTTTTGCTCATTTTCCATTTTATAAGAATCTACATTTTGACCTAAAAGTGTTACTTCTTTATAACCTTGATTGTATAATTCTTGCGCTTCCTTAATAATTGATTCAGGCTCACGGCTACGTTCACGTCCGCGAGTAAAAGGAACTACACAAAATGAACACATATTATCGCAACCGCGCATAATGCTTATATAAGCAGAAACACCATTGCTACTTAACCTAACGGGTACTATTTCAGCATAAGTTTCTTCTCTGCTCAAAAGCACATTCATTGCTTTTTGCCCATCTTCCACTTGTTCTATTAAACGAGGAATATCGCGGTAAGCATCAGGGCCAACTACAATATCTATAATTTGTTCTTTTTCTAAAAACTGCGTTTTCAATCTTTCAGCCATGCAACCCAAAACACCTACAATCATTCCTGGATTGGTTTTCTTTTGGTGTTTTATTTCACGTAATCTTCCCCAAACATGTGCTTCCGCATTATCGCGAATGGAACAAGTGTTTACAAAAACAACATCTGCTTCTTGAATATCATTGGTTGTTTTAAAACCTTTAGTTGCCATAATAGAAGCAACCACTTCGCTGTCAGCTAAATTCATAGCACAGCCATAGGTTTCAATATATAAGTTTCTTGTAGCACTTTCGTGTGCTGTATCTGCAATTACGCCTTTCATTTTTTATAATAATATGCTAAATTAAAGCTGCAAATATATAAAAATTATGTCAGTATGGCAGCGTTTTTTTGATTGAAAAATTGAAAAATTACAAGGTTGTAAAAATTGGAAGATTACAAGATTGATACTTACTTATTGCCAATTGCATATAACTAATTGCTAATTGTCTATTTGTAAATAATTTAAAATTCAACATCAAACATTCAAAATTTATCTTAATTTTGCCAATAATGATAGTAAATGATATTATAAATATTTTTGAAAACTATGCACCTAGTCAGTTACAGGAAAGTTATGATAACAGTGGCTTAATTACTGGAAATAAGGACTTAGAAATTTCAAATATACTTATCACTTTAGATTGTACCGAAGATGTGTTGGAGGAAGCAATTACAAATAATTGCAATATAATTATAGCACATCATCCAATAGTTTTTAGCGGTTTAAAAAAAATAAACGGTAAAAATTATGTGGAACGTGTAATTATAAAAGCCATTAAAAATGATATAGCAATATATGCCGTTCATACTAATTTGGACAATGTTAGCAATGGTGTAAATGGTAAAATTGCAGAGAAATTAGCTTTAAAAAACACCAAAGTTTTAGCGCCTAAAAATTCAATTTTCAAAAAATTAATTACTTTTATTCCTATATTACATTTTGAAAGCGTACAAAATGCATTATTTGAAGCTGGTGCGGGAAATATTGGAAATTATTCTGACTGTGGATTTAGCCTAGTTGGAAATGGAACTTTTAAAGCCAATGAATTTGCAAAACCTTTTGTTGGCGAAAAAGACAAAAGACATACTGAAAATGAAATCAGGTTTGAAACAATATTTCCCATCTATTTACAAAACAAAATAATTCAAACATTGCACGAAGTGCATCCATACGAAGAAGTAGCTTTTGAGTTAATAGCCACTGAAAATACTTATGATATAATTGGAAGCGGTTTGATTGGAGAATTAGAAAATGAAGTTTCGCCAACTGATTTTTTGAAAATGCTGAAAGAAAAAATGGAATTAAATGTCATAAAATTTACTGCTTTTTCAAAAAATATAAAAAAAGTTGCACTTTGCGGTGGAGCAGGACAATTTTTGCTAAAAAACGCAATTAATCAAGGAGCAGACGCATTTATAAGCTCAGATTTTAAATATCATGAGTTTTTTGATGCCGAGAAAAGCCTTATGATTGCTGACATTGGACACTATGAAAGCGAAAAATTCACAAAAGAGCTTATGTTTGATTTAATTATGAAAAAAAATCCTACATTTGCCGTCCTTTTAAGTAAAACAAATACCAACCCAGTAAATTATTATTATTAAACTATATGGCAGTAGCTACAGAAGTAAGCATTGAACAAAAATTGAAAGCATTATATAAGCTTCAAATTATTGATACACAAATTAGCAAATTACAAGCAATTAGAGGTGAATTGCCTAACGAAGTTGCAGATTTAGAAGACGATATAGCTGGAATGGAAACTCGTTTGGCTAATATGGCTAACGAAGTAAAAGCTATTGAAGACAGTATTAGCCAAAACAAAACTCGCATTATTGATGCGAAAGCATTAGCAAAAAAATACGAAAAACAATTAGAAGGTGTTAAAAACAACCGTGAATACGATGCTTTAAACAAAGAAATTGAAATTCAAGGCTTGGAACAACAAGCTGCTGACAAACGTATTAAGAATGCAAATTTTGATGCTGAGCAAAAGAAAAACAGTATTACTGCCTTAGATTTAGAATTAGTAGGCCGTAAACAAGATTTGAAAAACAAAAAAGGCGAATTAGAAAGCATCATTGCTGATACTGAGAAAGAAGAAGCTTTATTAAACAAAGACCGTGATAAAGCACTAGTTGTTGCAGATGATCGTTTGGTAACTTCATACAATAGAATTAGAACCAGTATGAAAAACGGAATGGGTGTAGCTGTAATCATGCGTGAAAGTTGTGGTGGTTGTTTTGCTGGAATCCCTCCTCAACGCCAAGCAGATATTAAATTACGTAAGAAAATTATAGTTTGCGAAAACTGTGGTCGCGTTTTAGTTGACCCTGAGTTAGCTGAAGAAGTTGCTCAATAATTTTTACAATAAATTATAATAAAAAGCCATTCGAATTTCGGATGGCTTTTTTTGTTTAAATAAAAATAAAGTAAATGGAATAGTTAAATTTTAATACTTTAGTTTGTAATAGTCTAATTAAAAACTTCAAATTATATAAGTGAAGCTCGAAAGCAACCAAACTTACTTATTATTACACTTATTAATAAGTAAATGAAATAAAAATTAATAAATAAAACAAAAAACTATGAAAAAGTATTTTTTACTAACAGTGTTTGCTGTGCAATTGTTATATGTAACTGCACAAAATTGGCTACCTGCCGGTTTGGGCACCAACAATGGTAATAATGGTGGAATTACACTTAAAACCTATAATGGTAAACTAATAGCAGGTGGTGCATTTAGTAAGGCTGGAAATGCCGATGCAAATGGAGTGGCCATGTGGGATGGAAATGATTGGAGCATTGTTGATAGTTCAATGAATAATTTCTCTGCGGTAAGACCATTAATTGAATTCAAAGGACAACTATATGGATTCATTGATACAAGTGGTAGCAAAAAAGGTTATATGTTAAGACTTGATAGTAATTTTAAATGGCATGTTGTTCCAAATTCAACTTATATAAGCAATAGATTTATGAATTATGTTTATGCCGCAGCAGTATATAACAATGAATTATACTTAACTGGAGGTTTTGACTCAATTGGAAATATTGCTGCCAATCACGTAGCCAAATGGGATGGAACTAATTGGATGCCAGTAGGATTAGGTGTATATCATGAATATGGTTCAGCATTGAAAGTCTTTCAAAACGAATTATACATGGGTGGTGCATTTTCAAAAGCAGGAAATGTAACTGTTGATAATCTTGCTAAATGGAATGGTAGTGAATGGAGTGATGTTGGAGGCGGCATTAGTCCAAACTATTGGGCATTTCGTACCATGGAAGTATATAAAGATGAACTATATATTGGTGGCGATTTTGAATTTGCTAATGGAAAGCCAATGAAGCATATTACTAAGTGGAATGGTATTACATTTTCGGATGTTGGTGGTGGACTTGGATTTGCGGGACCACCTAATATCTTAAAAGTTTTTGGTAAAAAATTATACATTGGAGGATATTTTGAACCTGGTTTATTCCAAAATCAAGCTGGTACTTGGGACGGTGTAAAATATGATAGTTTAGGAACTGGATTAAATGCTGGACCAACAGATTTTGAAATTTATAAAGGTAAATTATATGCAGGTGGTAGATTTGATGGTATTGCAAAAGGCGTTGCTGTGCTTGATACAATAGATTTTACTACCAATATTTTTAATATTAATTCTTCTGAAAATACAATTTCAATATATCCTAACCCATTCACATTTCAAACAACAATTAGTTTCTCTGTAGAACAAAAAAACACATCAATAATTATAACAGACCTACTTGGAAATGAAATTTATTCGGAAATATTTAGTGGCAAACAACTTTTAATAAATAAAGCAGATATGAAAGCAGGGATTTACTTTGTACAAACAATAGACAAAAAAAATCACACAACAAATAACAAAATAATAATTCAATAACTTACAAATATTTCAAGCATTTTACTAGTTTTTTCTTTTGAATTAAATGAAAACAAAAATTAAAAAGCCATTCGAATTTCGGATGGCTTTTTTTGTATTTAAGAATAACTAATAGGTAAGCAGAAAGTGAGTTTGACTACCCACTTTATTCAATGGTTTTAAATTGGGTTTTTGGTAATAAATAAAATAAGGAATCCCAACTGCGTTTCCTATTATAAAAATAGTAGTAGCGGCTACTTGAGGGGCATCAAATCCAAAACCACTAAAACCTGATAATATTGCACCAATCAAATTTAATTCTGTTAAGCCTAAAAGCGTATAAGCAACCAAGTTTAAATTTTTGTAATTCCTGCCTATGCTTTGCAATGAATCAAAATGAATAAATCCATTATTGGGAGTTAAAAATCCTGAATCGGAAACACTTATTATTTTGTCTTTATTGTAAACTGGATTATTATGAAAATTGAACTTTATATTTTGGTTCACTTTAAATTGAACAAAGCGTGCTTGTTCAGCATTATAAACTTTAAAACCAGTTTGAGCGTTGGAATTCAAACTATTTATCAGTAAAAATAACAACATTAAATATTTCATTTATTCAATATAGTTAGATTTATGCCTTTTTGTAATTCTCTTTTGGGAGTAATAATCCATAAGCCGGTTCCCGTTAATTCAATTAAAACAGTTGAATAAATAATTCCACCTCCTATCATTTTAAACCTATCAGAAACAGTAAAACTATAATCTGTAACCGTTAAAGTGGCACCTACTAATATGCTAATTCCCGTTCCCAAACTATAAAGTATGGGTTTAACTCTGGTAAATAAATTTCTTGGTGTAAATTTGATGGTATGAATATCAGCTAAAGCAATTTTTTTACCACCTATAAAATACAAAGTATCATTTTCAGTTTTTTTGATGTAAGCAAAAAAAGTTTTGGCAGAATCCTGAACTGAACTTATCCAAACATGGCGCAAAAATCCAATTTTATAAGTTTGTTCAGAAACTGAATTCTTCAAAACAAGTTTTTGTGCAAATGAATGAGTGCTGATACAAAGTAAAATTCCAATGATTAAAAATCTAAAAAAACTCAAAGTGCGGGATACGTCATTGCTTAGTCTCGCTTTGTGGGATTGATGAATAGCTAATGGCAAATAATTACATTTTGCTAAGAAGATGCTTACAGCAAGACTGATTTTATATTTAGTATTTAGCTTTATACTCTTCATTTAATATTTTTTTTCTATTAACTGACAACTAACAACTGACAACTAACAACTGACAACTAACAACTAACAACCGACAACTATCTAACTTTTTCAAAGTCATAGCTCAAGTAATCAATAAAATCGGCTACTTTAACGGTAATTCCTTTTACTTGATTGTTATCCATTTTTATTGGTAATACTTGAACGCCACAAGTTAAATCGCTGTAGGTACATAAAAACTGATCGTTTCCTAAATACTCCAATTTACCAATATTATTTGGATGGTGACTAAAATGCAAAGTCATTTTACCTTTTAATAAACGAATTTCTACTTCACCATAAAAACTATTACTATAAGTTCCTACATAGTTTTGCAATTCCATTGTTGGTTTATTTTTCAGTAAAACTACTTGACTCAAACTGTCTAATTCTTTTTGCTCTGCAATACGTCCATTATTTGTTGGCACAAAATATTTTTCACTTAAATTACGGTAAGGAACATTCAAATAAGCTTCTAAAACTTGCTTTACCAAAGCATCATAAAGCGAGTTTGCATCGGTATTGGTGTAAACCAAAACACCCAAGTTTTCTTCTGGAATAAATTCAGTTTTAGTAACAAATCCGTTAGCTCCACCGCTATGTTCCCAAACCCTGCGGCCTTCGTAATCGTAACTTTGCCAGCCTAATCCATAATTGCTAAAATGTTTGGTTTTAAATATTTTTGAATTCACATCATTGCTAATCATATTCGATTTGCGAGTTTCGGCCAATACAGAAAATGGAACTATTCTTTTGCCCTCAAATCTTCCGCTATCTAACTGAAACAACAACCAATTTGCCATATCTTTTGCACATGAATTGATACTAGCCGAAGGTCCCATATTGTCAATATTTGTATAAGGTAATTTAGCAATTTTACCATTTACTAAAGTATGAGGAATGCAGGCGTTTTCATCAGTCATCAATTCGTTATAAGTGCTGCTGGTGTGTTTCATTGCCAACGGCTCAAAAAAGTGATATTTTATAAAATCATCCCAACTGGTATCGGTTACATTTTTTATTAATTCGCCAGCGGTAATAAATGCTGAGTTGCAATAACCATATTTGTATCTGAAAGGGTGAACAGGTTTGGTTAAAGCCAAGTGTTCAATGATTTCCTTGCGAGATAAATTACTTCCCCAATTTAAAAAATCGCCTTGAAAAGTTTGTAAGCCAATGCGGTGACATAGCAAATCGCGAACGGTACACAATGAGGTAGAAGTTTCGTCATACAACTTAAAATCGGGCATGTATTTAGTTACTTTTTCATCGAGCAATAATCGTTTTTGACTATTTAATAATGCGATAGAAGTTCCTGTAAATGCTTTGCTATTGGAGGCAATTTGGAACAAAGTATTTTCATCAACTTTAGCTGATTTTCCATCTTGCTTAACGCCAAAACCTTTACAAACTACCACTTTCCCATCTTTAACAATGGCAATGGCTAAACCAGGAACTTGCCATCTTTCCATTTCGCGTTTTACATAACTATCGAGCGAGTCTTTTACAAAAGCTGGCTGAGCAAATAAACCAGTATTTATTATTAGTAACAGTAAAAAAAATAATTTGAAATGGTGTTTGGCAATAGTAATTTTATTCATGTAAGTTATGTTATTATATTTTCTAAAATCGAGTTTGTAAATATAATAAAATTGCAGTTCAAATTTTAAGTATTGAAAACTAAATGGTAATGATTCAAAAGAAAAAACCTTGTTGGAAATTCACCAACAAGGTTTTAATTAGAAACTTTTGAAATAATTAAACGCTATAACCATTTAGATAAAAAACTCAATAAATCTTTTCTAAGTTCAGCAAATAATTCTTCAAAACGAATCATTTTTTTGCGTTCTTCGCTATGATCAGCCATTTTTCTGTGATTACTTGCAATTGGATTATTAATTACCGATTCTTCAATATTATTGACATGCTGTTTAATATCGTGATTCAATATATCAATTTGATCTTTTTGTATTTTAAACTGATTTTCAAATCTTTCAACAAAAACCAGTACTTCTTGATTACTATTTTTTGATGCAATTTCATCCAAACGACTTTGCATAATTTTCAAATCATCATTATAAAAAAGTAGTTTATTTAACCATTCTTTATGTTCTACATGTAGCTCTGCTATTGGTTTTTGAGTATTCATAATTTTTTTGTTTTTATAGTACAAAATAAAAGTATTAATCAAACTAAAATAATGACCAACTTCATGCTATTAATTGATTAGAAAATCATTTTCAGAAAAATTTTTAAAAATTAAAATATTATTTTGCTAATGAATCAAAATCTCACGCCTTCTAATCATTCTATCGTCTATATAAACTTTCAAATAATATTTTCCAGGTTCAAAATTATCATTTGTAATATCAATATGTTTAACATTGGTACCAATTGGCAAAACTTCATTTTTTAAACATTCTTGAACCACATTATTGTTTTTATCGCATAACACAATTCGTAAAGTTCTTGGTTCTGAAACATCAAATGTTAGGGTTGAAGAGAATATTTTTTGACGAACAAATTCTTCAGGTTTCCTAGTTTCAGTTCCTGTGAATTTGGCTAATAATTTATCGTAATTCCAGTTTTTAGCTTTGGCAACAAAAGCTAACATTTCCCTATCTTTTTCATTGTAAATATTAAACGAAGGTTCCGAATTATCAGTAAAAACCCACATGGCATTTTGAACATTATCGTTTTTAAAATATTCTTTATCATCTACCCAAACTGCAAATTGTTTTGGTTGCCCAATGGCAAAATTCCCTACTTTAAACACTAAATCTTTACTTGGGCAATTGTCGTGTTTTTGTGCGCAAAGTGCATTCAAATTTTTACTTAAAGATTGATTGGGTTTTAGTTCATAAATTTCGTGTTTTACTAAAATTAAATTCTGAACATTTGAATCGCTAGGAATAAACATGCGGCCAGCTTCTAAATCAATGTTTAATTTTCTGTTTTTTAAATTCGTAATTTTCAAATTCAAACATGCAGCTCCAAGTCCGCTATTTGATTTTACTTTAACAGTGATGAGTTTGTTTTTGATTGCTTCAGCAATAGAAATACTGCTCGCAATACTTAATTTTACTAAAGCTGCCATCTCAAAGATGATGAAGCTAATGATGATAATTTTTTTCATAATATAAATTTTTTAATTGTTCATAAAACGAATTGTCATAAAAATTATTACATTTTTTATTTTTATATTCGCTTCAAATAATATTATGAAAAAGCTACTTTTTATATTTTCTCTTTTTATTGCTTTGCAAAGCAATGCGCAAAATTACAAACCTTTAGAAAGAGTTGACCCACCTTTTTGGTGGAATAATTTAAATAATAAAGAACTTCAATTAATGCTTTTTGGCAAAAACATTGCGGCAAGCACTATAAAAATAAATACCCTTGGGGTAAAACTTTTACGAGTTGAAAAGGTAGAAAATACGGACTATTTATTTGCTTATGTAAGCCTTCAAAATTTTAATGGAAATAGTTTTGTTTTTCAATTTAGTAAAGGAACAGAAAACTTTAAATACACTTATAAATTAGAAAAACTGACCAAAGATATTGATAACATAACCCAAGCTGATTTTATATACATGGCCATGCCCGATAGGTTTGCAAATGGCGATACCGCCAACGATGTAATAAAAGGTTTGCGTGAAAGTGTGTGTGACAGATATGATTTGAATGGCCGACACGGTGGCGATTTAAAAGGCGTCATAGATCATTTGGATTATTTAAAAGATTTAGGAATTACCACACTTTGGTTGAATCCAACTTTAATTAACGACCAACCAAAATACAGTTATCATGGTTATGCATTAACGGATCATTATTTAACTGATCCAAGGTTTGGAACCAACAATGATTATAAAAAATTAGGTGCAGAACTTAAAAAACGTAGCATGAAATTGGTGATGGATTTAGTGCCAAATCATATTGGCGATAGGCATTGGATGTTATTAAATATGCCTGAAAAAAACTTGGTTAATCAATGGCCAGAATTTACAAGAACCAATTACAGAGCTCCTGTTCATTACGATCCTTATGCCAGCAAAGCAGAAACAAAATTAATGACCAATGGTTGGTTCGATAATCAAATGCCAGATGTAAATGAAACCAATTCAAGAATAGCTACTTACTTAATGCAAAGTTATTTATGGTGGATAAACTATGCAGGAATAGATGGTTTTAGAATAGATACTTACAGTTATAACGATGTTGAATTTATGAATAAATGCATGGGTTATATCAAAAAAGAATATCCTAATTTTTGGAGTAGTGGCGAAATTTGGGAACGTGGCGTTTTGAGCAATGCCTATTTTGTAAACAAAAGTAATTTTGCCAAAGCACCTCAAAGTAACTTAACCAGTGCCATTGATTTTAACTTGCATTGGGCCATTAATGAAGCATTATTAGACACCTCGGAATGGGACAAAGGTTTGGCTAAAATATATCAAACTTTAACACAAGATGGTTTGTATAATGATGCCAGCAAAAATTTAATATTTTTAGATAATCACGATTTGAATCGTTTTTATTCCATCATGAAAAACGACATGAAGAAATTTAAAATGGGAATTGGTCTTTTGTTAACACTTCGTGGTGTTCCAAGCATATATTATGGAACCGAAATTATAGTTAAAAATCCACAATTACCACGCAAAAGCGATGGAGAAGTTCGCATGGATTTTGTGGGTGCATGGCCAACTGACAAAACGAATAAATTTATTGTTGAAGGCAGAACGGAGGAAGAAAATGAAGCTTTTAATTATGTAAAAAAAATAGCCAATTGGCGTAAAAATAATGAAGCAATCACCAATGGAAAAACCACCCATTTTGCAGTAGATAATGGTGTTTATACTTACTTTAGATACACCGATAAAAAGGCAGTGATGGTTATTATAAACAGGAATGCAAAATCACAAACTGTTCAGTTTAAAAAGTATGATGAAATACTTCATCAATTTACCAAAGCTAAAAACATATTGACCGAAAACACTTTGAATTTATCGGATAAAAATATGCAAATAGAAACTGATAGCATTTTGATTTTAGAGTTGGAATAATGAAAGGAAATTCGAAAAACCAAATTCGAAATTCGAAAGTAAAAAATATCGAATAAAGAATAAGGAATTTTGAATGTTGAAGGAAATTCGAAAATATAAATTCGAAATTCGAAAAAATCTATAAAAAAACAAAAACCATATAAACAATTGAAAAAAAAACGAGATAAAATATTACTTGCTTTAAGTATTGTAATTTCTATTACATTATTGCTTTGTTTATTCTCTTATTTTTTTATTATAGGAGCAAATAAACCTCATTGTAATTTAACATTTGCTGATTATATTTATAGAGGTAAAATTAAATATACTGACCCAGGAAATTCATATTTGATTTATTTAAAACGATTAGACTATTCCATATATAAAACAGAAAATCATTTAGAAGATTTAAATGAATATGTTTCATTGAATGAAATTTATAAAAATACGACTAAAGGAATTTTGAAAAACGTTTATAACGATACATTAAAAAATAAAGACAGTTTAGAAGTAACAAGTTTTATTAAACTTACTCTCCGTGATGATTTCATAAAAGACTCTATTTTAAACAATAAATACGAAACCTTTGGAACTGCTCAGTTATTAACCGATAACAAATTTAAAACTGTAAAACACTTAGAAAAAGTTACTGCTGTTCTTTTCAAAAACGGACAATTTTATAGATACAAAGTATTAGCTGTTACTCCAAAAATGATAACAGATAGTGCTGGAATTGTTATCGTAAATTTTGGAGATATAGATTTTGAATAGTTAGGTTAGTTTTCCAAAACAAAATAGATTAACTTCCTACTTTCTAAACAAAATTGAACTATCGCCATAGCTTAAAAACCGAAAGTTATTGTTCAAAGCAAAATAATAAACATCGCTCCAATCTTCACCAATAAATGCTGAAACAAGAAGTAATAACGTACTTTCTGGCTGATGAAAATTTGTAATTAAAGCATCTACAAATTTAAATTGATAAGGTGGAGCAATCATAATTTGAGTGGAACCATGAATTTGATTTATTTTTTTCAAATCCATCCACTCCAAAATTGCTTTTAAAACTTGCAATGCACTCAAATTATTGTTTTCAGTTTCATAAGGCTGCCACTGACTTACTTGCATTTCATTTATATTCTTCCAGTCTTTTTTATTAGCAATTAAGAAAACACCAAACCAATAAAGACTTTCAATTGTTCTAAGCGAAGTAGTTCCAACGGTAATAATTCTATTCTTTTTCTCCACGCAATTGCAAATATTTTGCACCAATATTTTGTCAATAATTACATGTTCCTCATGCATTTCATGGCCACTCATATTTTCGGCTTTAACTGGTTTAAAGGTTCCAGCGCCAACATGAAGTGTAACAAATTCAGTGGTAATTTTTTTGTGATGCAATTTTTCAAAAACTTGTTTTGTAAAATGTAATCCTGCTGTTGGTGCGGCTACCGAACCTTCAAATTCAGCATAAACAGTTTGATACCTAACTTCATCATCATCAGTAGCATCACGGTTCATATAAGGTGGCAATGGCAATAAGCCAGCATGATAAATTATGTCAGCAAATGCAAAACCTCCATTCCATTTAAATTGAATAATATAAGAATCCAAATGCTGTTTTATTCGCTCTGCAATCAATGAAATTTCAGTTCCATTTATTGTAAAGTTCTTCGTTAAAATCCCTTCTTTCCATTTTTTATTATTTCCCACCAAAGCTACCCATTGGCAAGTTTCAGTTTCCTTAAAACATACTGCTGCATCATTAGGAATACTTGGTTCTAAACACATGATTTCAATTCTAGCACCACTTTCTTTTTGGAATAAAATTCGGGCATGAACTACTTTAGTGTTATTAAATATTAAGCAATCATTTTCATTTAAAATAGCTGGCAATTTATTAAAAACAGATGCTGTTATTTCACCATTTTTATAAACTAACAATTTGCTTTTATCTCTTTCTTTTAAAGGATGCTGTGCAATTTTTTCATCGGGTAAATGGTAGGTAAAATCTGCTATTTTAAGTTCTTGTACTTGCATATTATGTTATATTCTAAAATAAAAAAAGCAGTGTAATGATTCACTGCTTTTGATTTTCAAAGGTATGTTAATTTTTTAAAAAGGTAAATCATCACTCAAACTTTCATTGTTCGGTTGACCATTTGTTTGCGTATTAGGCTCACTAACTGTGTTCGAATTTTGATTATTCGAATTATTCGTTCCATCGTTGGTTCTATTAGGATTTCCACCTAACAAAGTAAAGTTTTGAACTCTTACTTTTAACCTCGATTTTTCTATTCCTTCTTTGTCTTTCCAAGTTTCAGTTTTTAGTTTACCTTCAATATAAACTTGACTTCCTTTTTTTAAATATTTTTCAGCAATTTTTGCTTGATTGTCCCACATTTCTATATTAAACCATTCAGTTTCTGTTTTTCTTTCACCGTTTTTATCGGTAGTGGTTTCATTCGTTGCTAATGAAAAACTAGCTACTACTTTTTGATTGTCTAAGTGCCTTAACTCTGGGTCTCTTCCTAAGTTTCCAATTAAAATAATTTTGTTGTACGACATATTTTTAAGTTTAAAGGTTAATTAAAAAAAATTTGATGTTGCAATTTAACATTTGAAATCAATTTTTCAAGCAATTTTGGAACTGCATAATTATTTATTTCATCAATTTTTATTTCTATAAAATTATCAGAAAGATTAGGTTTGGTTTTACTTGTTATTTTCCAAAAACCCGCTTGTAATATTTGATGTGTTAAAATGTGTTTGTAATTTTCCATAAAAACAATTTTCAAATCGCTTATATCTTCAAAATATTTGTTTTCAATTAATTCACTTAAAACTTCCATTTCATTATTAAAAAGAGGTTTTTCAACCAATGGGAATTCAAAAAGGCCATGCCAAATATCGTTTGCACCTCGTTGGTTCAAGTAAGTATTTCCATTGTTTTCAAATATAAAATAATTAAAATACCGCGTTTTTACTTTTAATTTTTTTATTTTTACGGGTAAATTTTTCTGTTCATTTTCTAAATAAGCAAAACAATTTGAGTTAATAGGGCAATTGATACAATCGGGATTTTGAGGCTTACAAACCATTGCACCCAATTCCATCATTGCTTGATTATGAATGGCTGGATTGTTTTTATCAATTAAATCATCAGCAATTTTCGCAAATTCATGCTTACCAATTGTTGTATTAATATCAGTGTAAATACCCGCAAAACGAGCAATTACTCTATATACATTTCCGTCAACTACAGCTTTGCTTTCATTAAAAGCAAAAGAAGCAATTGCAGCAGCAGTATAAGGACCAATTCCCTTGAGTTTAACTAATTCATTATAATTATTGGGGAATATTCCATTATAATTATCTCTAATATATTTAGCGGCAATATGCATGTTTCTTGCCCTACTGTAATAACCCAAACCTTGCCAAAGTTTTAAAATATCATTTAAATCAGCATTTGCAAAATCAATTATTGAATTGTAATTATCTGTAAATTTCAAATAATATGGTAAACCTTGTTCTACCCTAGTTTGTTGTAAAATAATTTCACTTAGCCATATATAATAAGGGTTTAAGGTATGTCGCCAAGGTAAATTTCGTTTATTATTATGATACCAGAATTGCAATTGTTTGTGCATGAAATAATATTGCTATAAAAAAGTAAAAATGTATTGTGCAAATAACATTTTTAAATTGCAAAAAGTTTAAAAAAAATGTTTTATTTGCACAGAATTCAAAAAAAAAATAGTTGTAACATGATTGTTTTCAAATAAATAGCTTGAAAAAATTAGGTATTGAAAAAAAAATTAATTTTTTTCAATAAATTAATAATCAATTTTATACATTTGCAGCCCTCGTTAAAATAAATAAATCATAAAAATCAATAAATCAACAACATGACAAAAGCAGAAATTATCACAGAGATTTCAACAAAGACAGGAATTGACAAACTTCAAGTTCAAGAGTCAGTAGAGTCGTTTTTTAAAGTAGTTCGTAATAACATGATTGAAGGTAAAAACGTGTATTTCCGCGGTTTTGGTTCATTCATTTTGAAAAAGCGTGCTAAGAAAATTGCTCGTAATATTTCAAAAAACACAGCAATGGTAATTGATGAGCATTATATTCCTGCTTTCAAACCAGCTAAGAGTTTTACTGAAAAAATTAAGAAAAGCGATGCAGTAAAAGCAAACGCTACTAAGCGTGAAAGAGAAGCAAAATTAGCATTGAAAGAAGACTAGTTTGAGACTTTTCATTTAAATTATGCAAACCAATAAATCATTTATAATAATTGTTATATCGCTAGTACTTTTAGCTAGTGGGCTTGCTTATTTAAATTTTAGTTCAGCTGGAAACGATACTCCAATTGAAACAACAGATTCAAATGCTCCAATGGCAAAACCATTTAGCTATGATGATTATTTTATTTCAGTTAGAGATACAATTTCTCCAATTCTAAAGCTTAAAATCGATAGTTTAGAGCGTTTAATTAAAACAGACACTGGAAATTATCAAGCTAATGTAATGTTAGCACGTTTGTATGACGAAGCACATTTAAGCTTAATTTCTGCAAGTTATGTTTTTGATATAGCTACAAAATTAAACGATGAAAGATCATGGTTTAATGCAGGTTTTAAGTTTTATGACTTTGCTGCTAACACATCAGATACTGGTGCACAAATTTATGCATCCAAAATGGCAATTACTTCTTTTGAAAAAGTGGTGGCTATTAATGAACACAACTTAGAAGCCAAGAATGCAATGGCAATTTGTTATGTTCAAAATGATTTGGATATAATGAAAGGTGTGCAAATTTTAAAAGATGTTGTTAAACGTGATTCAAATAATGTGCAAGCAAATTACACATTAGGAATGTTAAGCAGAAGAAGTGGCCAATGGGATAAAGCAAGAATACGTTTCGAGAAATTAGCCAAACTTGATCCATTAAATAGTGAAGCATATTTTTACTTAGGTGAAACATATAGTAGCTTAAATATGAAAAAAGAAGCTATTATTGCCTACGAAACATGTATGAGTTTAATTCCTAATCAAGAATCGAAAGACGAAATAAAAAAATTAATTGATAATCTTAAACAAACAAAATAAAAACTATGCCAAGCGGTAAAAAAAGAAAAAGACATAAGATAGCCACGCATAAGCGTAAAAAACAGCTTCGTAAAAACAGACATAAGAAAAAATAATTTGGCATAAGCTAAATTGTGTTTTTATAATCTTATCAGTCAGTCGTTTTAATATATTACGGCTCTGACTCAAAACATAAAAACTTAACCATTTGGGCATTTAACACCATTGGTTAAGTTTTTATTGTTTTAAACAAATACGAAAAACAAACGCATTTTTAGAAAATCTTACATTTGAAAACTTGGCTTTCGCCAATTTTTTTTAGGATAAACTCATCCCAATCAATTGCAATTTAACTAACGAAAAAACCTCAACCTTGCGTAATTGATAACAAATAAAAAAAGGGAAACTTTAAATAGTGAGTAACGAAATTATAATTAACGCAGACCAAACTGGCAATGTACATATTGCCATGATGCGTGACAAAAAACTAGTAGAACTCCATCATGAAAAAGCAGATAATGCATTTTTGGTTGGAGATATTTACTTTGGAACTGTAAACAAAATAATGACTGGGTTAAACTCAGCCTTTATTGACGTTGGGCATGAAAAAGATGCTTTTCTCCATTATCACGACTTAGGACCACAAGTTCAATCATTACAAAAGTGGATTAAGTTGGTTAGAAATGGCAAAACTACATCGGGAATTGAAAACGATGTAATGGAACCAGACATAGAAAAACATGGTAAAATTGGCACTTTATTAAGCCGCTTTCAACAAGTAATTGTTCAAGTAGTAAAAGAACCAATATCAAATAAAGGACCTCGTTTATCGAGCGAATTAAGTTTACCTGGCCGTTTTATTGTTCTAATTCCATTTGATAATGCTATTGCTATTTCTAAAAAAATAGTAAAACACGATGAACGCAATAGACTTAAAAAGCTAATGCAAACCATTAAACAGCCTAACTTTGGTGTTATTATTAGAACCAATGCTGAAGGTATTAGCGTAGAAGAGTTAGAAAAAGATTTAACAGAACTAATGGCTAAATGGGAAATTGTTTACACCCAATTAAAATCAGCAGTACCACCACAAAAACTATTAGGAGAAAGCGAAAGAACGCTTACTTTAATTAGGGATTTAGTGAATGAGGATTTTACAGGAATTCATGTAAACGATACGTATTTATATAATGAAATTAAAAATTATGTAAAATCGAAAAGCCCCGTTTTAGAAAAAATTGTTAAACTTTACACAGGAAAAGTTTCCATTTTTGAACATTTTGACATTGAAAAACAAATAAAAACTAGCTTTGGAAAAGAAGCGAATTTTTTAGGAGGATGTTATTTAATTATTGAGCATACGGAAGCTATGCACGTAATAGATGTAAACAGTGGAAATACAAGTGCAAAAAACGAAGCGCAAGAAGATAATGCTTTAAGAATTAACTTAGAAGCAGCAACTGAAGTGGCTCGCCAATTACGATTACGCGACTTAGGTGGAATTGTAGTTGTAGATTTTATTGACCAAAAAACTGCTGGAAACCGAAAATTAGTTTACGAAAAACTAAAAGAGGAAATGAAAAGCGATAGAGCAAGACATAAAATTTTGCCTATGAGTCCTTTTGGTTTGGTTGAAATTACTCGCCAGCGAGTAAGACCAGAAATGAATATTATTACAACCGAAAAATGCCCTACCTGCAATGGAACTGGCGAAATTCAAAACAGTGTTGTATTACTTGACGAAATTGAAAATCAAGTGAAGTATTTGATAGAAAATGTGCGTCACAAAGGATTTAGTTTGGAATTAAACCCATACTTAGCCGCTTATTTTATTCATGGAGGTTTAAAATCGCCACGTATGAAATGGTTTATTAAATACAAACGTTGGATAAAAATAAACAAAGTAAACACCCTTTCAATGGTTGATTACCGATTTATAGATAAAGACGGTGAAGCAGTAGTGTTTTAAAAATTTATAGCAGTATTTATTCCTGCTTTAGCATAAAAAATCCGTAAAGTTCAGTCTTTACGGATTTTTTTATGAATATTTTCTAAATAAACAGTCAGTTTGAGCGGAGTCGAGAACCATTAACTATGTCTCGACTCCGCTCGACATGACTAACGACTACGCTCGACATGACCTATAAAATAATTAGCAAATTTAAATTCTCAGTCAGTTCGAGCGGAGTCGAGAACAGTTTAACTATGTCTCGACTCCGCTCGACATGACCAACGACTACGCTCGACATGACCAACGACTCCGCTCGACATGACCAAAACTTAATTTTTTTTACTCTTCCTCCTCTCCTACTTTATCCATTTCTATTTTAAAATCGGTGCTGGCATAATAGTTTTTGGTAAACTCACACCAATGGCAATCGGCTTTTCCGCAGCCATTGCTAAATTCTTTGGCTTTTATTTTAGTAAAAGCAAAATCTATTTGCCCTAAAACCGTTTCAATATCTAATGGAGAAATTGGAACTCTAATTTTATTGAAATTATTTGTTTTTTTATCAGGTTCTACAAAGTCGAATTCACAAGTTTGCATATCCCAGTTTTGTGTTTTTGGGTCTTTATCATAATCCATTAGTATTTTGTAAAACACTGCTTGTCGCCAATAATCACCACCAAATTTATCTTCAAACTTGGGTTCTTTTTTATCAGCTTCCTCTTTTATTACATTTTCAGGATTAGGCGTTTTAAACTTTTCTCGTGCATTGTCAATATTGCCTGTTTTGTAATCTACTACATTTACCACATTCCCTGCAAATTCTAGTTTATCTAACTTTCCATTTAATGGAACATTTTTTACCACTACATTTTTCAAACTTCGTTCTACACTGGTAATTTTATTCCATTCATTGATATATTTAGTATAATATTTTGGCAAAAACTGATCGCCATATTCCATGCGTAATTTAAATTCTTGAGGAGTAAAATTTTGTTCATTTCTGCGCATAAACCAAGCAAAATCCTTTAACATTTCTTCAGCAGTAGCAAAGGTTTTCTCGTCATTGCTATTCATGTTTCGGAACAGTTTTTCTAAGGCATAATGAACTGCGCTACCAAAAGTCATGCTGGCACTTAATGGCGCTGGCACCTTAATTAAACTGTTAAAGTAAAACGCAGTTGGACATTTCAAATAAGAACTTAAGTGAGTTACACTCAACGTGTATTTTTCCAATAATTCATTTACAAAATCATTGTTAAATAATTGGTCGGCAGCTTGGTGTTTTTGGTTTTGCCAAACTATCAATTCAAAGTTTGTTAAATCGGCATCACTCACTGCATAATCGCTATTTTTTATTCCTGCAAACTCTTCTAATTCTGCCAAGAATTGACTTTTTTCTAGCTCTTTGCTATTGTTATCATGCGTTAAATAACTTAAGTTCAATTGCTTTTTTGCACGAGTCATACCTACATAAAACAACCTGCGTTTTTCTTCCAAATCATTTTCTTTATTGATTTCAAATAAAGTATCTGGTAGGGAATAACTGCTGTGTTTACGAGATTTTTCCCAAACATTTGCATTGATACCAATGATAAAAACATGCTCAAATTCTAATCCTTTTGACGAATGTGTGGTAATAAAATTTACACCATCCAAATTATAAATCAAGCGCTGTGATGGCAATTGAATTTTTTCTTTTTCCATGGTATCTATTGTATTTACCAATTGCTTTAAAGCAGTTTTGGTATTGCGCACACATTCACTTTTCACAAAATCGAAAAAGGTATGAAGTAACTGCATATTATAAGTTCGCTCATCACTTTGCAAAGCTTCAAAAAGCAAACCGCTATCGTTTATTATTTCTTTAATTAAATGCTGTAAAGTTAAATTTGCCGCGCTGCTAATCCATTTTTCAATCAAAGAAGACGCTTTTACGAATAGTTCATTTACATTTACATCTTCTATAAAAATACTTGGTTTTGGGTCAATAAAGTTTTGTTTCAAACCTTGTCGCCAACCAGTTTTCTCCCACGTTACATCTTTTTGATTGTTCAAGTCGTTCATTTTATTAGCAAACCTTGCCAATTCAATGCTTGGTAAACGAAAGAAATTGTAGTGTAAAATTTCAAATAACAAATATTCGCCACTATGGGGTTTTGTTAACTCTGCGTTGATGTAACGTAAAATGGTAAGCAATTTTTTGATGAGCATTTCATCAAAAGCATTGGCTCTTTTGCGGGTATTAATTTGAATATTGTGATGCTGTAACCATGCAATTAAATCTTCGGCTTGCTTGTGATTATGGAACAACACAGCTATTTCATTTAAAGGAACACCTTGTTCTTTTAAAGCCATTATTTGCATAGCAATATGCGTGCTTTGATGTGCTTCATTTTGATAAGCAAATATGTTTGGAGGATTGGTTAAATCAGCAAACTTTTCGTTGCTAGCCAGCAATGTTTTATCAGGATTAATCCTTGTATTGTTCTGACTAATTAACGCTTTACTGGCATCTAAAATTACTTGACTACTGCGGTAATTTTGTACCAATGAAATGGTTTTTAAATCCTGCGCTGCATATTTATTGATATAAAAATTAATGTTCTCCACGTTAGCACCTTGAAACCTGTAAATAGATTGGTCATCATCGCCAACGGCAAATACATTGGGCTTTTCGTTGTTCTTTAGCAGCTGAAACAACAAATCATTTTGCGCACCACTGGTATCTTGGTATTCATCTACCAAAAAGTACAAATACTTTTCTTGGTATTGCGCTAGTATTTCCGGTTTTTGGTTAAATGCTTCAATTACCCATAAAATCATGTCTGCAAAATCGTAACGATTGGTGTGTTTTAACTTAGCTTGATAGGTTTCAAAAGTGGCAGATGCAGCTCGTAATACTTGCATTTTCTGCACTTCTTTATCATAGGCAGCTTGTTTTAAATCACCAGGGTTAAACTCTTTGTATTTGCGTTTGTACACAAATTCATCGCGGGTTTTGATGTCTTCTAAATAAGTATCTATTTTATTGCTAATTAACGCTGCGCTCCAATTTTCGCGTTTCATGGCTTGATACAAATTTAACAAGCGATTGGTTTCGTAATAGATATCGCCAGTATAACGTTTCAGCGGATTTTCAGCTTCAAACTTATCAATGATTTCATGCACCAAATTTATTTGCTCTAACTCACTGATTGCATCTAAACTTCTTATACCAAAATAGTCTAAGTTTTCTTGAATAACGGCATTGCTAAAAGCATGAAAAGTAAAAATGTCAATTCTATACGCATCAGTTCCAATAATATCAATGAGGCGTTTGCGCATGGCAATGGTTCCTGCATCGGTATAAGTTAGGCATAAAATACTTTCGGCTGTGGTGTCGGTTTTGGTTAAAATATTGGCAATTCTACTTGCTAATATTTGTGTTTTTCCAGTTCCTGGCCCGGCTATCACAAGCATAGGGCCATCAATTTGTTCTACTGCACTGCGTTGCTCTGAATTCAATTGATTTAATAAATCGGTAAAAGGGATTTTTGTTTGTGCCATTTTCAAAAGTAATGATAAATGAGAAGAGTTGCCACTGATTTCACTGAAAATTTAACCACAGAGGTCACAGAGGTTTTTCACAGAGAACACAAAGGAATTTGCCGAAAATTATACTCAACAAACAGATTATTTTACAGTTAATGAGTATTTACAATAACTATATTTTGGAGGTAAGTTAGCGATGGAAATAATACTTAAACTGGTGCTAATAAGCATAACAGGAAAAGAAATAACTGCGGCTAACTGACTGACAGAATTGGCAGTATTTTTTTTGCTAATTCCATATACCATAAATGCAGTTGAAAACAATGATATACCGGTAAAAACACGCGCAAATAAATGTTTGGAATGGTAGGCGTTATTATGAAATTGAATAGATTTTAAATCACTGTATAAACAATTATATTCATTTATTTGATTTGGCTGCGATTTGAAAATTAACGAATCGCCATTAACACCTTCCAATACCAATGTTTTGGAAATTTGATTTTTAAATTTACAATGAACTTTTATAGGCAATTTAAACAATTGCGCATTTGAAATTTCACCACTGGAATTTGATGATAAAATGATGCTTTGTTGTGCGTTGCAAAGCAAAGCAAACATCAAGAAAACGAATAAATAAATTGCTGATTTCATATTAGTAAAAACTCCATTTGGTTTTGGTATTATATCTATCACCTATTTTAGTAACTGATTTATAGGTTAAATATCCACTTGGAATTACAAGTAACATTAATGATAAATCACCGTCAGCCATTCCTGCCAATCCAGCTAAGGTTGTAACGCTTGTGATAAAGGTAGATAAAACAAGTACGGGGTTTCTTAATGGGGTGCCTATTTTCAAATATGAAATATTTTTTACATTTAGTAACAATGTATCTTTTTTGTTTTTTACTACCGTTACATAAGGAAAATGATAATCAATAACATTTACTTTTTGCTTAAAACTTAAGGAATCAGTTTGGTAAACTAATTTAATTTTTTTTGGCAATTGAATAGTCTTTTTATCCAATGAATTCATTTTTTCTAACTTAATATATTGTGCGTTTGCAATTAAGTTAGCTAAAAACAAGACTATAAAAAGTATTAATTTATTTAACATAAATCCTCCATTTCCTGGTGTTAAAATTCTTTGGAAGTTTCCTTATTAATGCTGCCGAGGTAATGATAGATATAGCACTCATTGGGATTCCGAGTATAATAGCGTTGGATAGCGTTGGATCTCCCGAATCGGTTGATTTATGAAAAAAACCACCAATGGTTAATGGTGTTATAAACAAAGCCATGCCCGTAAAAAATGTAGCTGCTGTTTGAACCAAAGCATCACTTTTTTTGGAAAAATAAATGTGTGAAACTTCACCTATAGTGCAATCATAATTTTGTGGTTGATTGTAATATTTTTTGAAAAATAAACTGTCGCCTACTATTTTTTGGAGCAGCAATTTTTCGTAAGCACCATTTTTAAATTCAATATAAACCTCAGCTGGCAATACAACTGATTTTATTTTTCCATTGCTTATTTTTTCTATAAATAATTTTTGTTGTGCATTGCAAAGCAAAGCAACAATGGAAAATATAAACAGGAAATATATTTTTTTCATCTATCAAATATAATAAAATGAGGAACAAAACCTAAAAAAGTTGCCACAGATTCACAGATTTCACTGAAAAATTAACCACAGAGTTCACAGAGGTTTTTCACAGAGAACACAAAGGAAAGTTGCTACAAATTGCACAGATTACATTGGAAAATAACAGCAAAGGTCACAAAGGTATGCGCAAAGAACACAAAGAAATTTGCCACAGATTTTACCGATTTTCTTAAATTAATACCTCCTAAAACATCTAGTTGATGAAAACTTTTAACAAGCTTTCAGTTAATAAGGTATTTATTACCATAGGCAATTTGTGATAATAAGTTTTATAAAAAAATTATTCATAAAATATAAATTTTCTAGCAAGCTTTCCTAGTCTAAATCATTTATTAAATCAATTACTTTAACGTTAAGTGCAGTGGCTATTTTCCTTAAAGTTACAATTGTTGTATTAGCTCTACCTGCTTCTATTCTATTCATATTTGACTTTTCGAAGTCGCAATTATTAGCTAATTCAACTTGACTAATATTATTACTCAACCGAATTTCTTTTATTTTTTTGCCTAATTTTATTAAATAATCTTCGTCAGTCATACCGACTGCCAAAATGAGTTTGAATAAAAAAATTATGGTTATCTTTTAGGATAACTTACAAAATTGTTTAGGTTTGCGTTTGTAAGTTTTAAACTTACTGAAAATAATTATAAATAGCATGCAAACGATTGGAAGAATTTTTGGAATACTTGCCTTAATTGGAATGTTAATAGGTTTAATACCTTTTTTGGGTTGGCTAAATTGGTTGAATATTCCACTTGCAATAATTGGACTTCTTCTATCTATTCTTGGTAAATCAAATGGAGGAATTATTATTTGTGTAGTAGCTATAATCTTTGGATTGCTTAGACTAATTTTTGGTGGCGGTATAATTTAATTTCAAATAACTATTTGCATAAATGAATCAAACCGAATTAGATTTTTCACAAATATACTAAACACAAAAATGAATTTTACATTATTACAAGCAGCAGCACAAAGAGATGGATGGAGTCAATTGATATTTTTTATTCCCCTCATGATATTTCTTGCCATAACAATATTTATTGTTATAAAAGGTAATTCCAAGCCTTTAATACCAACAATTTATTTTTTAGGAATAAGCACATTACTATTTATTACATTACTAAGTGAAATTGATACTTTTTCTAATTTTGAAAAAGCAGGAGTGATTAGTTTTATAATAATTTTTCTTTTACCAGGTGCCTATTATCTCTATAAAACAATTGATCAAAATAGCAATAAAAGCAAAATAACTTCTTCTGCTAACTTCTCAGAAAATAATTTGCAAACAGACATTTATACTCAAATTACAAACTTGAATGAGTTGAAAGAAAAAGGAATTATAACAGAGGATGAATTCCAAGACAAAAAGAAAAAACTACTCGCAAAAATTTAAGAAATAAATTAACGAAAACAAACAAAAAATCAAATTTAATAATTCTATACATTATGGCACTACCGCAATACTTAACACACAAACCAATAGTAGAAACTACCAATTATAAAGAAAAGGATGAGATATTTTATAACGATGCTACAGATATGGTAAATTTATCATTAGGATATGCTACTTTTAATCCAAAAGAAATTAGTGCAAAAGTATGGAGACAAAATAAGAACTTAAAATTTAATAGTCAGTCACAAGAACTTGCTTTGCATAGAGTTTTAGATTTGGCAATTCTAATAATTGACAACTTAAAAGTTAGCCCAATTAAAGGCGCTAAAAATATCGTAGATGTATCTAAACGAGAAGAAATTAAAAAATTTTATGAGTTCAAAACTAATAAAAATGAAATTGACAATAGAATTGACGAACTACTGGAAGTAATTAACCATTTTAAAAGTATCTAGCAAATATGAACATTAAAACGATAAAAGGTACTTTTTTAATCATTATTTGTATAGTTATTGTAAATCAAATTTCAGTAGCCCAGGTAATTAAAAAGTACAATGGAACTTATAATACAAATGTTTCATTTGATGGAGATAATTATGCCAACTCTGAAGGAGGAATAGCCAGTTATAGTTATTATGAAAATAAAGATTTTGAAAGAATTTATCATGGAACATTCTTATATGAAAGCAAATATCATGAAATAAAAATAAATGGATCTTTTAAAAGTAATAAAAAAGATGGATATTGGGTTTATAAGAATGAAATGTATTATTCAGTAGAAACTGTTAAAGGAAAATATATAAATGGTGTTTTGCAAGGACTTTGGGTTTATCAAGAAATAAATAAAAAATCAAAAAAAGTATTAAAAGAATCAATTGTTAATTTTAAAGATGGTATTTTAGTTGGAAAGTATTTCCTTAAAATTGATAAATTTAAAGCTATTGGAAATTTCGATTCAAATGGTAGAGGTGTGGGAGAATGGTTGATTAATTATAAAATTGAAGGAGGAGATAAAATAGAAATAAAACGAAAATATGAAAACGATATAATAACTTGGAGTCTTAAACGCAATATTTCTAATGGAGAAATCATGAAAGATAATAAAAATATTGAAAATGAATACTATGGTAATGATGATTATGGAAACAATAAAGGAAGTAGATATTATTTTTATTTTGATAAAGACAATATAAATGGACATGATATTTTAGGCTTTTGGTTAGAACCAGAAAGATTTAGTGCAATGGATTATAAATGTCCAATTTTTGAATATATTGTAAAAGGTTCTGATTTTATTTCATTTGAAGAAAGAGAGAAAAAATTAAATCCAAATAAGCAAAATGAAAATTTCAATAAAGTAGATGATTAACAATATAAATTAACAAGTTCATGAGAAAAATACTTATAGCAGTACTAGCAATTATTGTCATTTCTAGTTGCGGTGGTCCAGTAATGGAAGCCAATAAAATATTTGAAGAACAAGCAGATTCAATTATAGGAAATGATATTAAATACGTAACCTCAACAATGACTTATTTGCGTTATGCAAATACATCTAATTATTGGTACAGTGAAGAGTTAACAGCAGAAGATATTATTAACGATAAATACAAAAAAGGATATAAAGGATTAACTAGACTTCAAGAAGATATTGATGCAATACCAAGTGATAATGGTATTGTAGATGGAAGCGTTAAATCATTAAATGAAGAAATCAAAAATGCAAAAAAAGAAATAAGAAAAAAACAACTTGCGGTTGAAGAAGCAGATGGTTTATTTGGAAGGATGCTCTACGGTGGTTCTTATGGTGTATTATCTATGATAAATATGTTTGGCTCTAAAGAAGACAAGGAAAAGATGCAAAAAACAGTAAGATCTTTTCCCGCTAAAGTAAAAGAAAAATTTGAGTATTTAAACACTGCATTGATAGCGAAATTGGCAAACTGTGCGAACAAAATGAATTATTTAGAAAATAAAACATTCGACTTAACGCAAGCAAATACGGAACAAAAAGCTGAAATCCGAACTAACTTGAAATTATTTATACGAAATAAATTTCTACAAAATAATAATTCCTCTGACACAGCAATATTAAATGAAACAGTTAAAGACATTTTCGATTTTTATGATAAAGAATATAAGCTTATAAATACTACAAAATAATATGTTTACAATAAAATACTTTACAAAAAACAAACTAGTAGGTACTTCAAATGAACCTTCTCAAGAAGAAGCTGAATCTAATTTAGACCAGAATGATTTATACCACAAATCAGATTACTATGAAATAATTAATACTGAAACTGATGAAGAAGTTAGTTCTGGAGAAATTCCTAGTAATGAAGACTTATTAGATGATATGTTTGGTGTTGAAGAAAACAAAGAAGGTTTCAATTGGTCTGACACATAAATTAAATAATGATAAAAAAATAATTTTAATATTTGCAACTCTTCCGCCTCTGCCAACATTTTGTTCATACATGCTATTAACCAACTTCTAACTCAGGCTTTATTATTGCAAGAGGTACAATAAAATGACACACCAACGAGACGTTGGCGAGGGAAATATTTTGCCAATTGCATATTGCCAATTGCCCATTATTTTTCCTTAAACTTGCACTCATTTTATTAGTAAAAAAACAAGCATTGCAGTTCAATCCATTCCAATACAATTTACCCGTTGCAGATATTATAGACGAGGTGAAAAACCATTTAGCCAATCACAATACTTTAATTGTAAACGCGCCTCCAGGAGCGGGAAAAAGTACGCTTTTGCCTTTGACTTTATTGGGTGAAAATTGGTTGGCTGGCAAAAAAATTATTATGTTGGAACCACGAAGGTTAGCTGCTAAAACTATTGCTACCCGCATGGCAGAACTTTGGGGCGATAAAGTGGGCGAAACCATTGGTTACCGCATTCGGTTTGAAAACCGAGTAAGTGCTCAAACTAAAATAGAAGTGGTAACCGAAGGTATTTTAACCCGCATGTTACATACCGATAATGCATTGGAAAATGTGGGCTTGGTAATTTTTGACGAATTCCATGAACGCAGTTTATTTGCCGATGTAGCCATGGCTTTGTGCCGAGAAGCACAACAAATATTAAGACCTGATTTGCGCATGATGGTCATGTCGGCTACGCTTAACATGCCACAATTAACTGCTTTGTTAAATTGCCCTGTGGCAGTAAGTGAAGGAAAACAATATCCTGTTGAAATAAAATATGTAGGCGAAGGAGATGCTTTTTTATTGCCCGAAACTACTTCGCAAGTAATAGTAAAAGCTGTGAAAGAAAATGAAGGCGATGTATTGGTATTTTTACCTGGCGAAGGAGAAATTAGAAAATGTGCTGAGTTACTAAAAAGTAAATTGTTGGACTTTGCCATTCATCCGCTATACGGACAATTACCGCAACGGGAACAATTTGCTGCTATTATGCCGAATAAAAATGGCAAACGAAAAGTGGTTTTAGCCACTTCAATTGCCGAAACTAGTTTAACCATTGAAGGAGTTAAAATAGTTATTGATTCAGGTTTTGCGCGTGTTTCCAAGTTTGACCCTAAGTCAGGATTATCGCGGTTAGAAACAGTTCAAATTACAAAAGATTCGGCTGACCAACGTGCAGGACGTGCAGGAAGATTAAGTGCTGGCGTATGTTATAGAATGTGGACCAAGGCCAATCAGGAACGAATGATTGAACACAGAATTCCTGAAATTATGGAAGCTGATTTAGCTGCTTTGGTGCTCGACATGGCCAAGTGGGGAATTAGTAATTTAAACCAATTAACATGGTTAAGTCCGCCTCCAAAAGCTGCGGTAATGCAAGCTGTAGATGTGCTTACCAATTTGAATGCTTTGGACACTAACAAACGCATTACAGAACATGGAAAAGAAATTCATCAATTGCCTTGTCACCCACGAATAGCGCACATGCTTTTAAAGGCAAAACAAGACAATGCCATTGCGCTAGCAACCGACATAGCGGCCATTTTAGAAGAGCGTGATCCGTTGCCAAAAGACAGCGGAATAGATATTAATTTACGCATAGAAGCATTGAGGCGAAGCCGCCAAAATAATAGTGCAGGCAATAGATTTGGAAGAATAGAAAAGGTAGCAGAATCGTACCGAAAAATGCTGAACCAAGAAGCAGAAAACGGACCGGTTGATGACCATGAAACTGGATTGTTATTGGCATATACTTATCCCGAACGCATTGCTTTTGCAAGGCCAGGGAATAATGCACAGTTTCAATTAGCCAATGGAAAAATAGCAGCCATTGGGCACCGAGATAATTTGGCAAATGAACCTTGGCTTGCTGTGGCGCATATTGATACCAGAGATGGTTTAGGGAAAATATTTATGGCATCGCCATTGAATCCAAAAGATTTATTGCCATTGGTAAAAGAGCGTGAAGTAATTACTTGGGATACCCGAAAAGGCGGTTTAATTGCCACCAAAGATTTAAGAATTGGCAGCATTGTATTGCAGTCAAAACCATTGGCAGCGCCAAACGAGGAAAATTTAGTAGCGGCTATTTGCACAGCAATAAAAAATGAAGGCGAAGCATTATTGAATTTTGATGACGCATTTACCCAATTACAAAATAGAATTTTGAGTGTTTGCAAATGGAATCAATACAAAGATTGGCCAGATGTAAGCACCGATGAGTTATTGCTAAATAACATGGATTGGTTAGGGTTTTATTTGCCCAAAGTAAAACGACCTGATGATTTAAAGAAAATAAATTTGTGTGAAGCCTTGCTTCAATATTTAACGTGGGAGCAGCAGCAAACTTTAAACACCTTAGCACCTGCAAAAATCAATGTGCCTAGTGGTTCTAATATAGTTATTGAATATTTGGCAAATGGCGAAACCCCTATCCTATCGGTTCGCTTGCAAGAAGTATTTGGCATGGCTGATACTCCAACGATTAATAATGGTAAAATTCCTTTGGTATTGCATTTATTATCACCAGGATTTAAACCTGTGCAAGTAACTTCGGACTTAAGAAGTTTTTGGAACAACACTTATTTTGAAGTAAAGAAAGAACTGAAACGCAGGTATCCAAAACACGCGTGGCCCGATGATCCTTGGACGGAAAAAGCGGTGGCTAAAGGTGGGCCGAGGAGGTTTTAGTTTTTCGCCACGGATTGCACAGATTACACTGAGAATTTAACCACAGAGTTCGCAAAGGATTGCACAGAGAACACAAAAGGATTTGCTCGAAATTGAATCAAACTAATCCTTAAATCAAAAAAATAAAAGTGGAGACAAAGTGAGAAAAAATCTGCGAGTTTCTGCGAAATCTGCGGGCAAAATTGTTGCTGGTATTCCTGCGATAAAACAAACAACAACAAAAAAATTGACTCAAGGAAGTTTTAGATTATTATTGCAAATATTATATTTAATAAAGAAATGGAAAAAAAGTATTTCATAAATAAATCTAAAGATTTAAAACTTCTAGGCCAATTTGGTCTGTTTGGTTTGATTGGTGCAGCAGCTTTAGTTGTTATAAATATTATAAGCGTTTATCTATTTAGCTTTACAATCAATTTTTACATTCTTGGATTACCGGCAGTATTATTTCTTTTATACTTACCAAGAGTTCTAATTTTAATGTATTTCCCTGTTATTGTAATAAATGATACATATAGTAAGTATTTTAATGTTATTGGTTACAACAAGCTAAAGTGGATTGATTTTGATTTTGCAACTTATGATGAGAACAGCTTAATTATTTCTTGCATGTTATCAAATGGAAGGATATTAAACAGATTAGATTTAGCTAACTTAAATCTTGAAGATAGAATTGAAATAATAGAAATATTTCAATCAAAAACAGAAGTTAAAATAATTGAGACTAATAAGTAATATAGGATTTTTTTTTAAGTAAAGAAAGAACTGAAACGCAGGTATCCAAAACACGCGTGGCCTGATGATCCTTGGACGGAAAAAGCGGTGGCTAAAGGTGGGCCGAGGAGGTTTTAAATTAACTTCCGTCAGACGATTGAGCGATGGGAATAATTAGGGAAAGGCGTCAGACGGATAATACAACAAAGACTTCAATTATAATCGATAAGCAATTCCCAAAAGCAAGTTTACACTGTTAACTTTAGTATCAACTTTAGGTAAAGTACTCAACAAACCCAAGTTTCCTCGAATCTCTGAACTAAAATATAACTTTTCATTAATTGGATATTGTAACCCAGTACCCAAACTAATACCTGCATCTAAACTATTGTAACTCGAAGTATTCTCAATTGTATTAGTTTTATAATTGTCTCCTTTAATTACAAATGTTTGACTAAGCAAATAACCTAAGTAAGGCCCTCCATTAATAAAGTACTTAACTTTATTGCCAAAACTAAATCGAACTAAAATAGGTAAGGTTAAATAATTAAAATTATAATTTAGACTAGAATTTTCTATAGAAGCTCCATAATTATCAGTCAATCCACCATAATGTGCACCACCTTTTCTTTCATAAGAAATGTTGGATCTTAAAGCAACTTTTTTTCCAAAATTATATTGAAAAGAAATACCTCCACTGTAACCCAAAGTACCAGTGTAAAATTTTTCAATAAAATCACGTCCTTTCAAAAACGTAAAACTTGGACTTGCTTCAACTCCAATTTCAAACTTATTTGTTTGAGCAATTAATTGATTGCAAAACAGAAAAAGAATTGCTATTGATAAAAATAAAAAACTTTTATGAGACATAATTTCGAACTTATTTATTGTCAAGATTAATCTTTATTTTACTTAAAACAAAAACTATTTTCAGTAAAATAAGGCTAGAAATTACAATAAAGCATGCACTGAAGAAATGTTAAATGTTGTCCCGATGCATTGCATATGGGTCAACTTAAGGAAAACGCTGAAAGAGTTTAATATCAATAGCCAATGGTGAAACTGGCGATAAAATGAATAAATAAACACAATGAAAACCTCAAAATCTTTGCAAAAGCCAGAAGCTTTCTAAAAGATTTTAAGGTTTTAGAGCCAAAGATCCCGTTCGTTTTTCAACGCGTTAAAACCCGTTGTTACAAAATGTTTCGTTCCTCCGGAACTTTAATGTTTATCAGTTTTTACAAGAAATAATCCTAAATTAAGTTGACGCTTATGCGATGCATCGGGATTGGATGTTGCCATTAGACTCAGCTCAGGGTGATAATGAATTGGGTAATAGGTTTAGTAAAATGGATAAGCCACACAGAAATGTGGTAAAGCGGCACGGAATTACGGGTAAGCGGCACGGAAAAATAGGTAAGCGGCACGGAAATGTAGTAAAGCGGCACGTAATTATGGGTAAGGGACACGTAAAAATGGATAAGGGACATGGAAATGTAGTAAAGCGGCACGTAATTACGGGTAAGCGGCACGGAAAAATGGATAAGGGACACAGAAATGTAGTAAAGCGGCACGGAAATGTGGTAAAGCGGCACGTAATTACGGGTAAGCGGCACGGAAAAATGGATGAGGGACATGGAAATGTGGTAAAGCGACACGGAAATGTGGTAAAGCGGCATGTAATATAGCTTCTGAAAGACAGTATCCCACAAATTGTGTAAGTTTTGTCCTCGGTAAGTAACCTAGGTAAGTATCCTCGGTTAGTATACTCGGTTGGTATACTCACCAATCCGATAATGAGTTTATTTGTTCCATTCTATCATTTACCAAAAGCACAAAAAAAAGGCCACCCTTGCGGGTAGCCTTTTCTTTATTTGCGTAGTACTTACGCTAGAAGAAACTTCTTAGTTTTTCAACATTTTAAATACTTGAGTATTTGATTCTGTTGTGTAACGTACAAAGTAAATTCCTTGTTTCAATTTGTCAACACCGTTAACAGTGATAGTAGATGTACCTTTAACCACGTCAATGTTTTGGCTAATGATAGTTCTACCATTGATGTCAGAAACTTCAACAGTTCCGTTTGCATTGTTTACTGTTTCAACTGTAATAGTTAAGTCAGTAGTAAATGGATTAGGAGTAACTGTTACTTTTTCTTTAGTGTTTTCTACAGTTTTGATTTCAATAGTTTTAGAATAACTGAATGAGTTATCGTTATCAACCATTTTCAAACGGTAATAAATAGTACCTGCACTGTTTAATAAAGTGATAATACCTTTATCTAAGTGATTGTATGAAGTTAAAGATGAAGAATTACCAGCAGCTTTTACGTTAGTAATAGCTGTAAAGTTTTTACCATCTATAGAACGTTCTACAACGAACATGTTAGCATTAATTTCACTAGCAGTAGTCCAAGTTAATTTAGCGTCAGCGTTTAATAAGCTTCCGTTAAATGTAGTTAACTTAACTGGTAATGGATTGAATATATCAGAACCAGTGAATAACTGAGTAGCGTTAGAGAAACCAGTGTAAGTTAAGTTGTTGTTAGTAGTATCTACTAATCCACCTGAATTAGTATTCCAAGCTACACCCACTTCTTTGTTAGCTAAACGCATGTAATCTTCAGTAAATCCAAAAGTAGTGTACATAGTACCCATCCAATTGTCTCTATAGTTGATTTTAGCATCATATAAGTATGTTCCAGCAGGAGCAGTAATACTAGTATAGAAGTAAGGGAAATTAGGAATAGAAGAACCAATTTGAATTGGTGCTTTTCCTGAATACTGACGTACAGCTACTGAAGCTGGAGGAGTAGTAAACGCATCCCAAGAAATAGAAGCAACTGTATCATTACCCAAAGTAAATACTTGAGTAGTACCAGCAGTTGGAGCAGCAGGTGTTGCAGTAGCTGTAGGAGCTAAAGTAGAAGCACCTGGATTTACGTTGTAAGCACCTAAATCTGGAGCACCATCTACAATAGAAGCAGGACGTAATACACCGTTTATATCTGTAGGGTTAATTGCAAAGAAATCACCACGACCGTTTAATGCCCAAACAGCTGTATCAGCAGGATTTGGAGTATTATTAGATAATGAAGTAACTGCAGGGCGGTAGTTAATACTTAATTTATCGCAAGAACAAGCTGTTCTCCATAAAGGTAAAGTAGTAGAAGCACCAACACCACCAGTTAAACTAGAACCATAAGTAAAGTAGTTATTATTGTTCATTAACGCAGTAGTAGGAGTTGGAATTGCTGCAAAATATGCGGCAGAACCTGTTCCTGTATTAGCGAAAATGTTGTTTTTGAATACTAAATTTACAGAACCTGAATTATAAATATAAGCAGCCTGAGTAGCAGAGTTAATATTAAACGTGTTGTTAATATAATCAATGTTATTTGATTGGTAGCCTAAGTAAATAGTAGAAGAACCAGCACCACCAAAGAATGAATTATTTGCTACTTTACCTCTTCTACCTGTAATACCATTACCATTACTTGAATAATATCCAATATACATAGTAACAGCATTTAACAAGTTAATTTTGTTACCTGAGAAATTGAAACTATCAGCATACATGTAGTAATAAATTTGACCACTGTAACCTGAAGAAGTATTAACTGTATTATTGATATAGTTTAGACCTTGGCTATAGTAACTATAGAAACCATAAACATAAGAATTACCAATAATATTGTTATCAACTGTAAAGTTCCAATATCTAGAAGCTAAAGTATTAGTAGTACCATACATGTATATACCATAGTATGAACCATTGATAATACCGTTTTTGATAGTAACACCATTACAAGAACTAGTTAAACCAGTACCATAAACAGCGTAGTTACCATAACTAGTTTGAACTGCCATGTCAATGTTACAACCAATGATAGTATCAAAAGAACTAGCACCAGAAATAACAATACCATTTTGAGTTGAAACTGTACTTGTGCTTCTTAATGTTAATTTACTTAAAGTAGTGTAAGAACTACCATTAAATTGCCAAATTTGAGCTGCACTAGTTGCAGGAACTATAATTACTGAATCTTTGTTATTAGCCATTGATTGGAAAGTAACAGTATTAACACCACTAACACCAGGAGCATTAGCATAAACTATTGATTCAGCATAAGTACCTGTTCTAATATTAAATGTTACAGCACCATCAACACCACGAGATTGTAATCCAGCAACTGCATTATTAATTGTAGTAAAGTCAGAAGCAGTAGCACCAATGGTATAAATACCATGCATAGGAGTTATTACATTTGAAGTAACTGTATCGTTAGCTCTGTTAGGATCTGTAGAGAAGTTAGGGTTAGAAGTATAAACTTTTAAGTTATAATTAGTACCACTAACTACAGTAAATGGAGTAGAGAATGAAACACTTACAGTATCGCAAGAGTTTAAAGTACCAAACCAAGAAGTAGTAACTGGAGTTCCACCATTAACTCTGTATGCAATATCGAATGAAGTTACAGCATTAGAACCAGTGTTTCTAACCAAAGCAGTTACAACATTAGTACCAGCAGCAATAGGGAATACTGGAGATATCAATTTATCTAAAGCAATTTCATTACTGAAACCACCTTGGAATTCATAAGCTCCAACATCAGGAGGTGACATTCTAGTGTAACCAGTAATATCAATTAAGTTATTAGGATTAGTTATACCTTTTAAACCACAACCATTAGTTAAGTTAAAGTTACCAGCAGCTGCATTTACAAAAGGTAAAGCAGTTAATGCTCTAGATGAATCGCCACCACCAGTAGTAGTTTGGAAAGTTAAGTTAGTTAAGAATGAACCTCTATATAACAAATTAGTATTTGCTGCATTATAGTATGAATTATAATTAACGTTACCTGTAGTTGGTGAAGTACCAAAATAAGCAGTAGTTCCAGAACCACCAGTAGCTTCTCTAACAAAAATATTGTTTTTGAACCAACCGTTAGCAGAACCTGAATAATATAAATTACAGTATGAAGTAGAAGTAGCAGCATATGCCATTCTCATGGTGTTATTATAAAACTCAGTATAACCAGTATTATATAAATAAATACCATAGTAACCAGCATAAGTATTGGTACCACCATCTACAATATTATTATATACTTTTAAAGGAGCAGTAGCAGTTCCACCACTACCATTCATGTACATATATATACCATAACCACCAAAGTTTTTAACTACGTTACCTATGTATTCAATAGAATAAACAGTACTTGTATTTTGATGATAGTAGTTATACATACCATAATATCCATAAGTAGTATTCATGTTTACAGTATTGTAATGATATCTAGAAGCGTTATAAATATAAGGCATATAAAAGCCCATATAGTAACCTAAAGTTAATACATTACCTCTAACTAAAATACCTCTGTTTTGAGCAGCATTTTGATTACCGTAAATTACATAACCATAATAAATACCACTAGTTCCACCACCTGTAACGGTGTTACTATCTAAAGTAACTGAATCGGCAGAAGTACCTACTGTACCGTAACCAAGTGGAGAACCACTTACACAAATACCATAAGCAGTATTAGTACTTACGTTAGGTAATAATACCAATAAGTTTTTAAATGTATTCATGTTACCATTACACATACCAGCACCTGAAGCAGGACCTGAATAAGTATTAGTAACAGTCATGTTTTGGAAAGTTACATAACTAGTACCATTTAAAATTAAAGCTGCTTGAGAAGCTGTAGAAGTAGAAATGATAGTAGTTAATTTGTTAACACCAATAAATGTTACATTATTAACAGCTGAAGCACCTGAAATGTTACCTGCAAGTACAACCTGAGGATAAGTTCCTGGAGAAACAGTGAAAGTAACCCAACCACTTACACCACCCGAAAGAGCAGCAATAGCAGTAGTGAACGACTGGAAGTTAGTAGTACTAACAGCAGCAGAAGGATTAATAGTATAAGCACCATTTAACGGACCAGTTAATAATACTGAAATAGTATCATTTGCTCTGTTAGGGTCAGCACTGAAGTTAGGATTAGCAGTATATACTTTTAAAGCATTGCTAGTTCCTAAGTTAATTTGATTACCACCTGTAAATACAACTGAATCAGTAGCACAAGAAAGTAAAGTACCAAACCATGATTGAGTAACGGCAGTTCCACCATTTAAAGTATAACTAGCATCAAATGAAGTAACAGTAGTATTACCTAAGTTTTTAACTCTAAAAATTACATCTTGGTATCCAGAAACAATAGGAGCAACAGGAGTTACTAATTGAGAAACTGTAATATCACCAGCTGCACCACCAGTAAATTCGTAAGCACCAAAATCAGGTGGAACGTTACGAGTATAACCAGTAATATCTATTGGAACTTTAGTAGATAAATCTACACCTTTTCCAAAACAACCATTTAATAATCTTAAGTTAGTAGCACTAGCAAAAGGAGTAGAAGTAGAGAAAGTAGATGAATCACCACCTGCAGTAGTTGTTTTATAGTTAGATGAAGTAAATGCACTACCTCTAAATATTAAAGTAGTATTACCTTCATTGTGGTATAAGTTATAATTAACATAACCGGTACTAGGTGAGGTACCAAAATATACTGGAACACCAGTACCAGCAGTAGCTGTTCTTGAGAAAATATTATTTTTTACCCAAAGATTAGCTGAACCTGAAGAATAAAAATTAGTATATGAAGTAGATGAAGCAGCATAAGTCATTCTCATGGTGTTGTTATAAAACTCAGTATTACCTGTACTGTATAAATAAATACCATAGTAACCAGCATAAGTGTTAGTACCACCATCTATAATATTATTATATACTTTTAAAGGAGCAGTAGCAGTTCCACCACTACCATTCATGTACATGTAAATACCATAACCACCAAAGTTTAACACTTGGTTACCTATGTATTCAATAGATTGAGTAGTACTAGAATTTTGATGGTAGTAGTTATACATACCATAATATCCATAAGTTGGATTCATCGTTACTTTGTTGTAATGGAATTTAGCCGCGTTAAAAATATAAGGCATATAAAAACCCATATAGTAACCTAAAGTTAAAGTATTACCTCTAACAAAAATTCCTCTGTTTTGAGCAGCATTTTGATTACCATAAATTAAGTAACCATAATAAATACCATTAGTTCCACCACCTGTTACTGTGTTACTATCTAAAGTAATTGAGTCAATTGCAGTAGCAGCAGTTCCGTAACCATTAACTGAAGAACTTACACAAATACCATAAGCAGTATTTGTACTAACGTTAGGTAATAAAATAGTACAACCTTTAATGGTATTACTAGAACCAGCATCACTTGTAGCAGAACCAACAATACCAACTCCTGAAGCAGGACCAGTATAAGTATTAGTAATGGTAAAGTTTTTGAAAGTATAATATTTACAACCATTTAAAATTAATGCAGCTTGAGAAGCTGATGAAGTAGAAATGTTTCTAGTTAATGGACTAATACCGTCAAAAGTAATTGTATTAGTAGCATTTGCATTTGTAATAACATTTGCAGGAACTATTACTTGAGGGTATGAACCAGCAGCTACGTTAAAAGTAACAGGACCAGCTAAACCAATAGCAACTAAATCTGCAATAGCAGTATTAAATGAGGTATAGTTTCTAGGACCAGTAGTACCACCAATGGTGTAAATACCACTCATTGCACCAGCAATTAATTTGTAACCTGCAGGATTAGTTACAGTAGGAACACGGAACATACTATCAGTAAAACCAACACATTGTCCATCTAAAGTATCACCATTATTAGCAGTAGTTGTTAAATCATATACTAACCAGTAATAATTATCACCAGCACGTAAAGTATCACCAGCAGAAGTAAAGTTTAAAGTTCCACTAGGAGAAGTAATAGTACTACCAAATTGACGAATTACAGCTCCAGAACTAAATGTACTGTTATTACCAGTATATAATACTTTAGCAGCCGCAACGTTATTTGATAAGTTATTAGAACCAGTAGTATTGAAATCAATACCATAAACTACCTTAGGGAACATATTACCTGTAGTATTTGCAACAGCAGCTAAAATAGGATTGTTAAGAGTACCTGTAGCAGCATTACCAATAGTTTGAACTGAAGTAACTGAGTTAAAAGTCATAGGTAAATTAGCCCATTTGTATGTTCTACCTGAATCAGGAACTAAAGTTGAACCAAATGTCATAGTACCTGAAGTAACAGTACTTGAAGCCACAGGAGCAGCCCAAGATGAAGTAGAGTTTGATAAAACAGAATAATCTGCAGTAGTAGCACCAGAAACACCGGTCCAAACTGTATAAGAACTGTTAGAACAAGGTCCGTAAACAATTTCTACTGAATTAACAGTTTCGTTTAAACGGATTTGGAAGTTGTAAAGAATACTTGTATTGTAATAATACGAAGACCAATCTCTAAACTGAATAACACAAGTTCTGAAAGGAGCAGTACCAACAGTATCAATTCTGATATTACTAGTTGATAATCCAGCACCTTGTAAATCTTGGTTCATTGCTGAAATAGTGTTAGCTTGAGTTGTAGGAGCACTGCTGTAAATATTAGCAGTAACACCACCTAACTTTAAGTAACCGTTAGCCGAAATACCTACCGAAGTAAAAGTATTTCCTTGCCAAACAAAGTTAAAGCCAATGTTTTGAGCAGCATAAGTATTATCATCATCTGTAGAAGCTGATGAAGTAGATACTAGCTGACCTCCAGTAATCATCCTTGCTGCATACGAGCCGGGATTAGTAGAAGAAAACGCCATTGTGGAGATTTGTGCCCTGACACTGTTAAATGTCAACAAGCACAATCCAGTTACTAAGATACTCATCAAAGAGCTTCTTAGTCCTTTCCTTTTTTTGTAGTTGTTTATCATATATTTATTAATTTATTGAGCCGCTAATGTGCGAAATCTCAACGAAAAAAAAAAAAATAGTTTAAACACTATAAGTGTAAGTTTTTACAAAACACTAGTAATCAGCATTAAATTTTCCGCTTGTGAATAAATTGTGACACAATTATGAGTAGAATCAATGCATTATTACTATAAAATTAGCCTAAATCAGATGTATATTATATTATTTAATTGCTATAAAACATTACATTTTACAAATAAATTATTGTAAAAATATCAGTAAAATTTTGTTTAATTAATGAGGTAATATTTTACTAAAAAAACGAGTCTAATTTCTTACAAACTTTTTTACAATTAAATGCTTTTCCGAAACTATATTTAACATATAAACTCCAGTAGGTAATTGAGTAAAATCAAAAGCAGTTTCTTTTGATATTTTATCATAATTTACATTCAATAATAATTGTCCTGAAAGGCTGTAAACAATCAATGTAGCAGGTTCATCTATTACTGTATTTATACTTACAAATCCTGTAGTAGGATTAGGAAATAACACTAAATTATTTGGAGTAATTTCGGTAATATTTGTATGGTCAACTTTTAAGCTTGAAGGAGTAACTGGTGAACGCCAAATTCCTCGTCCATAAGTTGAAATTACCACATGGTTTTCTATATTATTAATTTCTATGTCGTTTATGGTGGTATTTGGCAAGTTATTACTGAACAATTTCCATTCAGTTAATGAGTCATTTGTATAATAAACTGCTTTATTCATGGCCAAATAAATGGTATTATTATAACTACTAGCTTGGTGAATAATACTGTTTTTGGCTCCCGTTGGGAGATTATAGGTAATGTTTTTCCAAGTAGTTCCACTATCTAACGATTTATAAATAATATTATCGGTTACTACATATATAATAGCAGGGTTATTTCTATTAAAGTCAAAGTTCTTAATTGACGAAGTAATATTATTGAATTTAGTAATATTAAAAGCTGTTGTTCCGTCAGACTGAAAAAGCCCAGCTGGTGTACTTACTAATACTTTTAAATCATTGGTAGGATGAACCCTAATTTGGTTAATATTACTGATAAAATCATAAGAAGAAGCTATTGAATAAGAACCAGAATTATACATGTATAATTTTTTGAAACCAGCATATAAAATTCCATTATTACCAAATTCTAAAGGCGTAATCCAATTTCCTTTTTCACCAGCAGGTGAGCTAGCAGTAAAAAATCCTTCATTAGCAGTATTCGAAATATCTAATTGATACATAGAACCACCATATTGAATTAATCCATAATGTGTATTTAAATTGGTTGGGTCAATGGCTGCATCCATTCCATCGGCTCCATGAAAATTAATCCATGCATTGTTAGCAAATGAAAAACCACCATTGTCTTGTAACCCACCTACTGCTTGCACTTCGGTTGATTGTGCTACATCAATTCTATAAAACTGACTAATGTTTAATCCATTTATAGTTTTATCGGTAAAGTTAGTGCCTAAATCTGCTGAAACAAATATTCCACCATCGGAACAAGCATAAAATTTTCCATTATAAAATTTCAAATCATGAATATCGGCATGTGTATATGATTCCCCACTAGGATTACTCCAACTATTTAATTTGTTAAAATTTGCACCACCATTTGTCGATTTCCAAACATTTAAACAGCCCGTAAAAACCACTTCAGCATTTACGTCAGAAACTGTTAATGCTAAATCATAATCAGCTTGAGTAGCTCCATCATAAACATCGGAAGTAGTGTTTTGTGTAGTAAAAGTTTCGCCACTGTTTATTGATCTATAAACTCCTTTATAACTATTATCGTTATCAGAAACTAATACATATAAGTATTCAGCATTTGCAGGTGTAACTGCAATGGCTGTTCTACCCGCATTGGTGTAAGATTGAATAGCAATAAAAGTTTCACCACCATCTGTCGATTTTACAATATCTCTTGTAGTTCCTGATCCTGACACAGCATATAATACAGTTGTATCGTTTGGTTTAATTCTAATTTCTTTGCATAAAGTAGCATAATTTCTTGTCCAAGTTAAACCCGCATCGGTAGTTTTATAAACTCCACTACTTCCAACTACCCAAAGTGAGTTTGAATTCAATGGATTGATTAAAATTTCACCTAATTTAGAGGAAGCAGAATATGGATATGAAGTTTGAGTCCAAGTAATTCCGCCATTTATTGTTTTCCAAACACCTGTAGTAGCTGAATTCCCTCCATCTTCATCGCCAGAGGCAACATAAATAATGTTTGAATCATTATAATCAATGGCAATTCCTGAAACACCAGAAAAAGTAGCCGCTTCATTTAATAAAACCCAAGAATTTCCATTGTTATTACTTTTCCAAATACCACCATTGGGCGAACCAATATAAATGGTGTTTGGATTTTTAGGATCAACAGCAGAAATATTTATTCTACCTTGTCCTGAACTCCACGAACCTTTGTTTACATGTGTAAACGGACCCATTGGAATCCAATTACTCATATCTACACTATCTGCTTTTTTACTTAAATTACTTTTCTTTTTTCTTGAATTTAAATATTCATTTGCTATTTGGTCGCCACTCATTAAAGTACCATCTGCATTTAAATAATACTTCCAATGTTCTTTCCATCTTTGATATACTTTAAAGCCAGAACCTTTATTATATTTATTGGGTTTGGTTTCCCAAAAACTATCTAATTGATCAATTATTTCAGCATAATTATTGGTGGTAAATTGCTGCCCAAGTATTTCAATTGGCTGATTACTTTTTTGCGAATAAACTACATGAATGCATAAACTTAAAAGTATATATAAGAAGGTTTTTTTCATTTTTAAAATTTTAAAATTAACAGCTAACAAGCTAAATAGTACTTGATAGAAAATGCAGTTTCTAAAAGCAAATTGGCGTTTTCTTGCTGAAACTAACTACAAATAAAGAGCATAAAAGTTTCAAAACAAATTCCATAACGTAAGTCAACAAAAAGAAGACAATGGTTCTATTTAAATTTTTTATCAGTTTGTAAACTTAATATATTAGCAAATAATCGGTATGAACCAGCAACGCCTGCCGGCAATTCCCTGAAGAAAGCTAAGCCAGTATACACATAATTTCCTTTGCCATATTTGGCAATAATCAAGCTGCCTTTATTGGGTTTTTCACCCGGATCGTTCATGCTTAGTGGACATTCAAAACTGCTATCCATGTCAGTTCCAAAGTATATTCCACGCTCTTGAATCCAACCATGAAAATCGGCATTGGTTATTTTATTGGGGAAATTTAAAACAGGGTGCTCAGGCAATAAAAAAGTAACAGGCGCTTCTTCAATGGTAACTCTATCGCGACTAAGTTTAAAAGGCACCGGTGAAATTTGATCTTTCAATGGTCCAAAAAAGCTATTGGTATTGTATTGAACAATTAAGTTTCCACCTTCTTTTACATAATCAAATACACGTTGTTTGTATTGTTGTAATTTTTCGTTGGTGTTAAATGCACGCACACCTAAAACAATGGCAGGAAATTCATTTAAGTTTCCATTTTGCAATTGTTCATCGGTAATCATTACCACTTTATAACCCATTTGTTCCAAGCTTGCAGGCACTGCATCGCCCGCACCTTGAATATAACCAACGGTGTTAAAGGTTTTCTTCACATCTACTTTAACTAATTTAGCTTCAACTTCAGGAAACCATGTTTGAACAGGAATATGATCGTACTTAATTTCTTTGATTCCTTTGGTGTAATTTTGTTCATCTATTTCGGCTGTGAAGTTGATGGTTGATTGTTCGCTTGAACGCTTCTCGACTTCGCTCGAAGTGACAGAAGGGGAATTGCTCGACCCTTCGACTAAGCTCAGGGTGACATTGGAAGTGACAGGTGATTTTATAGAAAAAGTTACAATTTGTTCATCGCCTTTTTTAGGTAAATTTACATTTGCAAATGCTGGTTCCATGCTCCAACCTTGAGGTAAGTTTGCTTTTATTTTAGTTTGAATATTGTCTTTTCCTGCTTTAACAATTACTTGAATTTCTTTTGGTTTTTCATCGGTAAATACAAAACTTTTTTGAGTTAAGTTAAGCATTACTGGTGGCGTAATTAACAAGGGACGATACAACTCTCCTTTTTCAGGATCAACCCATTTGTATTGCAATTGGTCAAACATTTTAACTCCTTTGCTATCTGGCATAAAATCGTAACCAGATAAAACATAAGGTTCAGATACATTGTTTCTTAATAAATTGTTTTTATCGTTTAACACAAACATATTGTTTTGTATCTTATTTTCTGTCCAATATAAATGGGAAATTTTATTACTTAAAAAAATGGTAGTATCTCTATTAAACACGTTAAAAACATAGCCTTTTAACAAGCTGTTTTGTATTCTAATAATTGTTCCATCAGCTATTTTTATTTTTTCATTAATACTATAATTTGGCTTATCAGCAATGGATTCTCTATAAAAACCATTACAATTTAAAATAATTTTACTTGATAAATCTGATTGATATGCGTTTTCTTTTTCATCTATTGAATTATAAACTTGTATCAATTGTTTTGAAATCAAGTCTGGTTGTAAAGCATTATAAATCTTAATAATATTCGAAATCTGTTTCCCAATTTTCTCTCCACCTTTTACTCGTTTCCAAGTAAAATCTATTCCTTCAAAAATATCTTTTAAACCAACTGTATCACCTTTTAAAGGTTTGAAAAAATCTAAGCTTTCGCCACGTTGTTTGGCACTTCCAAAACCTTGGCTTTTATGCATGCTGCGGCTTTCGGCTGCTATTTCGCCATAGCTTTTACCCAACAAGGGATTGTAACCACCCACATCTAATTTTATATACGGACTCATATCGGCATTTGGGTTTGCAAAACGAGTACTTACATTCCAAAACATCCTGCGGGTTTTCCAAACCGAAACATATTGTAATTGATCTGGAAAACGAGTTGGATCAGCTGCTGCATCAAAAGCTTCTTCAGCCAACATCGCTGATGCAGTATGATGTCCATGTCCGCCACTTCCATCGGTAGCAAAACGAGTAATGATAATATCAGGTCTAAAATTACGGATAACCCAAACCATATCACTCAAAATAGAATCATGGCTCCATTTGGTAAAAGTTTCTTCCGGATTTTTACTAAAACCAAAATCGTAAGCACGGGTAAAAAATTGCTCACCACCATCAATTCTGCGTGCTGCCAATAATTCTTGCGTGCGAATCATTCCTAATTCAATGCCTTGTTCAGAGCCAATTAAATTTTGTCCACCATCGCCACGTGTTAAACTTAAATAGCCGGTGCGTAAACATTTTTCATTGGCCAAATAAGCTATCAAACGGGTGTTTTCATCATCGGGATGCGCTGCTATGTAGAGCACCGAACCAACAGTGTTTAACTTTTTAAGTTGTAAAAGTATTTCAGATGAGGTGTATGATTTGGGTGCTTGCGCAATTGCCAAAACAGTTACACTGAATGATAAAATGAAGGTTATAATTTTTTTCATATTGATTTTTAAGTTCTTAGTTTGAAGTACTTAGTTTCTTAGTTTTATGGTCACTGAGCCTGTCGAAGTGTTGCCTCAGATTCACAGATTTTTTGATTTTGTTACCGTTGACTGCACTTCGACAAGCTCAGTGACCGTTAGAGTTTTGGTTGCTGAGCTTGTCGAAGCGTGTATTGCAAATGCTAGTTGCCAGAAGCTAGATGCTAGTTTATCACACTATAACTTGTTCCATCTTTGCCATCTTTTATTTCAAAACCAATGTCTTTTAGTTTGTTTCTGATGGAATCACTGGTAGCAAAATCTTTGTTCATTTTAGCATGATTTCTTTGTTCAATGATCATATTCAATAAACCATCCACTTTGCTGGTATCACTTGAGTTTTCTTCTTGTAAACCCAACACATCAAAAATTATTTCTGTCATCAATTTTTTCAAACTGGCTTTGTCTATTTCAGTAATGGTTTCCTTGCCATCGTTAATAGAATTAATCATTCTCACTGCTTCAAAAATACTTGCTATTGCAATTGGTGTATTGAAATCATCGTTTAAAGCATTATATATTTCTGTTTTTACAGCATCAATATTCACCGAACTATTTGTACTTACTTTTAAACCATCCATCAATTTCATGGCATTCATTAACCTGGTAAAACCTTTTTCAGCAGCTTGTAATGCTTCGTTGCTAAAATCTAAGGTACTGCGGTAATGTGCTTGCAACATAAAAAAGCGCACAGTCATTGGGCTATAGCCTTTGTCTAATAGTTTATGATTTCCTGAAAACAACTCATTAGGTAAAAAAGAATTTCCTAAACTTTTGCTCATTTTTTGGCCATTAACTGTCAACATATTGGTATGAATCCAGTAACGAGCAGGTTGTGTTTTGTGGCAAGCCAAATTCTGCGCAATTTCGTTGGTATGATGTGTTGGCACTAAATCCATTCCACCACCATGAATATCAAATTCATTTCCCAAATATTTACTACTCATGGCCGAACATTCTAGGTGCCATCCAGGAAAACCAATTCCCCACGGACTTGGCCATTTCATAATATGTTCGGGTTTGGCATTTATCCAAAGAGCAAAATCTAAGCGACCACGTTTATCCCCTTGCCCATCTAAATCGCGGGTATTGTTTAATAAATCGTCTAAATTTCTATTCGATAAAATGGTGTAATTATATTCTTTGGTAAACTTTTCTACATCAAAATATATAGAACCATTTACCTCATATGCGTATCCATTTTCAATGATCTGTTTAGTCATTTCAATTTGTTCAATAATATGACCCGTAGCAGTAGGTTCAATGCTTGGCGGCAAGGTATTGAACATACGCATGGTTTCTCTAAAATCAATGGTGTAACGCTGTACAATTTCCATTGGTTCTAGCTGTTCTAATTTTGCTTTTTTAGCAATTTTATCTTCGCCTTCATCAGCATCACTTTCCAAATGACCAGCATCGGTAATATTGCGCACGTATCGCACCTTATAACCCAAATGCAATAAATAACGGAATATTACATCGAACGAAATAAATGTACGTGCATTACCCAAATGCGCATTGCTATAAACGGTTGGTCCACAAACATACATGCCAATATGACCCGCGTGAATTGGTTTAAAATCTTCGGTAGTTCGAGATAAAGTATTGTATATTTTTAAAGTAGAATCCATGGTAAAAAATGTGTTGCGAATATAGTTGAATAAATTTTGAATTTTGAATGCTAGATTATGAATGATTTTATATTTATGAAAAGCAGCAGTTTTAACAGATTTTTAAAGTTTAAAATTTTTCATTGGTATGTAAAAATTTGTATTGTAGATTTATAAGCAGATTTTTTATAAAAAAACGGGCAAGTATTTAAAATACTTGCCCGTTTTAAAAAAATTGGTGAAATTAATTAGTGTGTAATTACTACTTTAATTGTAGCATTTTTACCATTATTTCCAGCTATTGATAACATATAAATTCCGTCTTGTAAATTACTAACATTTATTTTGTTTGTCATCGAGGCTTCCATGTTTTCTTCTATCAATAATTGGCCTGTAATTGAATATAACTTCACATTCGTATTTCCAGTTATGTTATTGCTATTAATAAACAAATCTGTTTGAGCAGGATTAGGATAAACGTTGATATTGTTTTTAAAATCAATATTGTTCACTCCAACTCCAGGGCCACGAACCAATATAATATTAAATGTTTCAACTGCTTTTAAAGAATCAGTTGTTTCGTAAGAAAACACAGTCCATTGTAGTTTTATTGAATCACCTTTAGCAACACCGTTTGCAATCAATATGGCATCAATTGCATTATGTGTTAAAGTCAATTTGTTGTCAGCACCTGTATTATCTGCATTTAAATTCAATAATGGATTACTAAAATTACCAGCTAAAGTTGCAGCTTTCCAAGTGTGTTTTGTAGCTTTTGTAGATGCTGTCCAATCAATCACAATAGGAGTTGTGCTATTAGGTGTAATCACTAAACGTGCATTGTTTGCAGGATTAGATAAATTAAATGAACCCAAAATACGCTTGCGGGTGATTGTAATGTTCCAATCTTGACTAGCTTTAATTGAATCAGTTCCTAAATATGCAAAAACTGTCCATTTTAAATTAACCGAATCAGTACGTTTAACACCCAATGTATTTAATAAATTATCAATTGCTCCGCTTGTTAATGTCAATGAAGTATCAACGCCAGCATTGTTTGAATTTAATCGTACTAAAGGAGTTGTAAAACTTCCAGTTGCAGTTGTAGCAAACCATTTGTAGCGTGTTGCATTGGCTGATTTAGTCCAGTTAATATTTACTAAACTTGTGTTACCTTCTTCAACAGTTACACTGCTATTGTTGGCAGGAGAATTTAAATTAAATGAACCTAAAAGCACTTTACTTCTTGCTAATGTTAAATTAAAAACTTGGCTAGCTTGCAATGAATCGGTTAAAGATTTATAAGCAAAAACGGTCCATTTTGTATTCACTGAATCACCTCTGTTTATTCCTAAACCAGCTAAAATTGCATCTACACTTCCTGATGATAAGGTTAAAGTAGAATCAACACCCGAATTGTTTGATAATAAAGTAAGCAAAGGTGTAGTAAATGTTCCGGCTTGGCTAGTTAACATCCATTTGTATAATATTGCATTTGTTGATTTTGTCCAATTAACTTGAACATTTGAAGTAGATGAACTATCAGTTACAATGCGGCTATTATTTGCAGGATTTGCTAAGTTAAATGCTGATAAAGGCATCTCAATAACATCCTTTTTACGAACACCATATAATTGATAACCTAAGGCACAACCATTAGTTGGTGATGAACAGAATTGTGCTAAAATACCTTCAAAAATAAATGCACCTTTTGGAATAGATAATGCAGGAGCATCTTCTATTTCAGTATCTGCTGCAGCTATAATTCTTAATAAAGTGGTATCGCCTGTTGTAGCTCCATCCCAAACTATATTGTTAGTACTTGCGGCAAATGTTGCAGCAGTAGCACTTGTTCTCAATCCAACTATTCGAACCACTTTACTTTCGTATTGTTCTCCATTGGTGTTAATTTGTTTAACAGTTACTAAAACAGGTGCAGGCAAATTATTATTTGAGCTTAATTTAGTTACTCTGCTATTTTCACCAAAAGCACCAGTTCCAATGTTTATTTGCGCATAATTGTTGTAATCTCCTCTTCCTCCAACAACTTCAACAAAATCGCCTTCTTTTAAACCATTACTTAAAATTGAATCAACCATTGCACCAGAAGATTGACGAACAGCAATAGCTGATGTAGAATCTTGAATATAAATAAATCTACCCCAAGCTCTAGTAATAACTCCTCTGACTCTTACAGTATCGGTCGTTAATGTTCTTGCTTGCGCAATAGTTTTATAATTAATTCCATTATAAGAATCAGGGTTAAATAAAGACAATAATTGACCACCTTCAACAGCTGAACCACTTATGGCATAATGTGCTTGGTCGGCAGTTAAAAACATACCAGCTCCTAAAATATCTTGAACATCAATGATACCTGAAGTTTCTTCGTCTTGGTTAAAAGGAGCAGTTGCAGCTAACCCAATATCTCCAAATCTTGCAGGATCATGTTTGGCAATCATTTTTAATATATCTGTTGCAATGGTGTATTGCCAAATTTTTCCATTATGAGCTGAGTTTCCTACATCTTCTTGTAATAGAATATGTCCGGTTTTATCAATTGCCATGTTGTCTAACATTACTTGACCTTCTGTTCCGTCTAATACTGCTTCAATTGTTCCACCTAAAGATGGATTGCTTAAACTATCAAAGCGTAAACGCCAAACTCTACTTCTTCCTATTTGAGTTCCTACACCATCATTCACTTGATCAATTTGATCTGTTGTGTTAAAGTAAAAATCTCTTGGATTACTTGGATCCCAAGCACCATCTTCTGGACGTGAAAACTTAGTGATACCTGCAGTATTACTTGCAGTATTAAATGCCACACCACTCATTTGTTTTACGTTACCCAAATCAACTAAAGTAAAACGAGTTCCTGCAACTGGAGGATTGTTAATTACTGTTGTACTTGTTCTTTCAGCTGCAAAACCAGTTACTTTTACTCCCCAAGGTGTTCCATTGGTTAAACCTGCTTTATCTACTTCAGTTCCTGTGTTGGTTTTATTTCCAATATAAAAATAAACTTGTCCATCAGTCCCATCGTTTGTTAAAGCTACAACTGTTTTATCGCCAGTACTTGGACTAGCAATTCCATTTTCCCAAGCTCCTTTTCCTAAAGCAGCTAATTCCCATGATGTACCTGCATTTGTTCCAGTAACAATATGAGCAAAAGCACGACTTTCATCATTGGTTTCTTCGCCATTCATGAATAAACGTTCTTGTGTTCCTTTGCCAGTCAAAGCATTATAAAATGCACTGATTGGTGGCAAATCTGCTGAACAAAATCTTCCAAAATTAGCTTTAGTAGAAGGATTAGCCGAGTTATAAGTAATGTATGATTGAGTTGCAGTATCATATAAATTAACATTTTGCATTAAATCGCTACCACTTACAACGCTTAAGTTTGATTTGTTGATCACCCATTTTGATACAAAAGAACCAATAGAACCATGTGCTCTTACAGCACCTAAAGTATTTCCAATTTCTTGGTTCATTAATAAAGTAAAAGTTCCATTTCCATTGTCATAAGCACCTAAACCATCAGGTATTCCAGCCATTTTATAACCGCTAGGTAATGAATCAGGAACTGTTAATATTGATGTTAATTTAACTCCCGATGCCACTGGTAATACATATGGACTTGCTGAACTATTGTTGCCGGTGCTTAAGCCTTGGAATAAAGTTGTTGCAGCGGGAATTTTATAATTCACTAATTTATTAGCACCACTCAAACCAAAAGTAATAACATGGCTTGTGTTGGTTGTAGCAACAGGAATACCATCAGCTAGCGGACAAGTTTGAGCAAAATCATTGTCATTTCCAATGGCTATGGTACTATCATTTATAATGGCTAAACCTTCGGCCTTATCTAAAACAGCTGGCCATCCATTGGCCAATAAATCCATCACTAAAGTTTTAGTAACTGGTTTAATATTATATGAAGCCAATCCTGTTGAATCAACTAAACCTTCCAATGTATTTGTTCCATATAAACCTGAATGAACAGCAGTAGCTTGTCCAATATTTATTTGATAAAGTCTTTTTATATCAGAGGTTCCTCTTGCGGCTGCTTCTAATACCAAAAATGTACTGTCGTTAATGGCAGCCATATCACCAATCTTCCAGTCTCTTAATCTAATTTGGTTAGAACCTGAGGCGCCAATAATACCATCATTTATATAAACCAACATACGTTGAGCATTTGTTGTAGGATCAATTTCTAAAATTCTATGTACTCTAGATGCTTCACCAATTGTAGTATTAGGAAATAATATTGGACTTTGAATTATTGCATATATTTTACCATTTGGAGCAATTGAAATGCCTTCGAATCCACGGTTGTTTTTTCTGTATTTAAATACTGTGTCAATTTGTGTATCTACTGATTGAACTCCAGGTAAATTAGCATAAGGTGTATATCTTTGTAATAAAATTCCACTGGCATTTAGTTTCCATATAGTGGCACCACCTTCTTCAGATAACCAAAAATTTCCGTTTTTATCAACTATCAATCCTTCAGGATCTATTCCAAAGGTATCTTTAGCAGCAGTTTTAGCAGTGAAATTAGTACAATCTAAAACTGTATCTGTAGAAGCAACTTCTAAAGCTGTACTACCCAAACCAGTTGGATTAATTAATCCAGTTGCTGTTAATCCATTTGGTCTTTTAATAGTAATAGTTTGTAAAATCTGAATGTTTATACCATCAATTCTAATTCTGTGAATTTTGGGAGCGTAGGTTGGAAATGCATACATTTTGTCGTAGGTTGGTCTACAGTTTGTTGTATTGGCATTCGCACAGTCCACATTTACACCTCGATCAGAACAAGTCCAAAATTCCTTTCCATTTGTTCCAGCTATAGGATACAAAGTTGAAAATCCAGCTTCGCGGAAATTAATTCCTTTATAAGTTCCAATGGCAACAGAACTTGAATTGCTGTAATCTTGAAGTTTAGTAATTTGTGCATTCAATGTTAAATTCATTATACCCAAAAGTATAAAACTTAATAATTTGTAGTTTAAAATTTTCATGTTTTTTCTTCAATTGTGAACTACAAAAAAAACGATTAAGTAAATCGTAAAAGTTAATTTAAAATAATCTTTTTGTTAAAATTAATAGGAAAAATTTTTAATGATGAATAATTAATTAATATTGC
>CAIUQQ010000338.1 GCA_903901345.1 uncultured Bacteroidota bacterium
CTGAGGTACGAAGGATCTAAAGCTAATATGTGGAATTTCATTTTTGGTATTAGTTCCTTCTTCCGCTAAGGCGTAATCAGGATGACGTTCCCGCACGCGTTTTCAGTAAATGTTGTTGAAATGTTAATTTATGTGTATTTGTCGAGGCAGCGCTCGCCATTGAACAGGCATTAATCTTCAAATCCTAAAATCATGTATTCCGATGTGTCGAAACTGATTCAGAAAATTTGTAGAGACGTTTAATTAAACGTCTTTGATTTCAAATTGTAAATCCACTTTGGCTGATAAAACAAGATGTATTTATTTTAAAATAAAAGGTTAAATGTTGGAGGTAATTTATTATTCATGGTTTCAAATTTTGTTATTTCGGCATTTAACAAATTTGTATATTCCAAAAACATAAAATTATGAAATATTCCAATATCATTTAATTCTCTTGTTTCAACTAATGCTTTAATATATTCAACTTTTGACTCATTATGAACAATGACAAGTGGTAAATTATAAACTGCCTGAATATAATTCATTAAGAGTCTTGAAGTTTTTCCATTACCATCATAAAAAGGATGGATGCTTACTAAGTTAAAATGTACGGAGAACGATAAATTTATTTTTTCTATCAACGATAGTTCTTTTTTCATTTCTTGATTGATAGTATTTACTAATTCAGAAGTTAGTCGTTCTACTTTGTCGAAGTTTGGAAAATAGGAAATACCAGCTGTTACATTTCCTTTTCTAAATGCACCATTACTTGCTTCAATTACACCAAAAGGAGTATAGTATGTTTTTGCCGTATTTTTAACCACCAGCGAGTTTATCTGTTGGATGAATTCATTAGTGATTGGATTCATTTTTTTAGCAGCATTTATAATGAATTTTAATGCAGCAAAATGATCAGTAACCATCAAACTATCATGAATTGGTTTTCCTTTTGGAGTTAAACCTTCTGTAATTAAAACTTGAGATTCAATTTCTGTTAGTGTTGAACCTTCAATTTTAGTGGAATGGTGAACCAATGAAATATGATTGAATTTGTCAAAATCAATGGTTGAGTTAATTCCTAAAGATTGGTATTTATTGATTAATTCTGAAATATTCAATTTTTTTGTTTTTTCAAAGAAAATGTTTTTATAAAGAGTTTCAAATTTTTATTGAATAAATTCATTAATGAATTTATTTTTATAATGACACTTCGACAGGATCAGTATGAATTATGAATGAAGAAATAAAATAAATAGCTAGGAGCCAGAAGCTAGATGCCAGCAGCTAAAATTAAACACCAACAAACGTCATCCTGAGGTACGAAGGATCTAAAGCTAATATGTGGAATGTTACTTTATTGAAGGTAGGTTTTCAATAGCATGGTTTGTATAAAAACAACAATCATTCTCCTTTTTTTCTTCATACTTTTTTCATTGTCAAAAAAGTATGCAAAAAGACTAGACAAAAAGGAGCTTCAGCCCGCAAGGCCAACGCTGGCCCGCATTTTTGTCGAGGCAGCGCTCGCCATATGAGGGGCTTTTATTTTCAATTATGAATTATGAATGTTGAATTATGAAAAAACAAAAATACCAACAAACGTCATCCTGAGGTACGAAGGATCTAAAGCTAAGATGTAGAATGTTACTTTATTGAAGGTAGGATTTTCAATAAAATGGTTTATTTAAAATAAC
>CAIUQQ010000339.1 GCA_903901345.1 uncultured Bacteroidota bacterium
ATCATTGGCAAGGAATGGGATTATGCTAAGGGTACAAGTAAAGGCTCAAATCAATCAAATGCTAAGGAGTTTACACGATTAACGCTTGACCGTACCGAATATAATGCGGAACGTAGATGTGATATGTTTTTGTTTGACTTGACGACAAGTTATTACGCTGGACAAGTTATTACGCTGGACAAGTATTGGAGTGGATTAAGGGGGAATTAGAATTTAATCATAGTAATTGGTAAAAATAAACCTCTATTAATTTGGAGGTTTCATTTATTTTACTTATCTTTACACCATGGAAGAATTCATAGATGATATAAAAGAAACAACAGAGGGTTATCCCGTAAAGAACCTTAAATGGAATCAATTGGATAATATCATTGTTGGACAAGTTAAATGCCCTATCTTGGGGCGTGAAACGTTTAATGAGGGTTATGTAGTTTGCCAATGGAGAAAGAATGGAAGTGCTACCAATAGATTTAAAGGACGAGATGATTTAAAATTAATTATAAACTATTAGCTTATGAAAGCAAGAACCAAAATCTTATTTAAGATAAACAATGAAGTTATTTTAGAAGAAAGCAGAGATTTATATTTAAACCAAATTGATGAATTAAAAAATTTAATAGCTAAGGAGTGTGATTGTACGTTTGACGAGGTTGAAGTTGAGAGGGTTGAAATGGAAAATGATATATCCGAAGACATTGATGTAAGTAATAAAGGTATGCATTTTTGGAAATCTATTTATATGCAACCAATCCAAGGCGTATATTGTATCTTAGATGAGGGAAGTGATGAACATTTAGATGCTATCAATAACGGTACGATTGAAGAATATTTAAGTTTTTTTATTTAAAGACTTGATTATTTGAAATATTAGCCGTAGCTTTGTACCATGGAATTAATATTAATACAACCTAATTCAGTTGAGTGGGATTATATGTGGACTTGGCTTGAAAATCATCCTGTTAATAAGGGTTTAGATGAACCAAGCATTGCTTTAAATAACAATGAGGCATGGCAATATATGGGAAGTTATAAACAAGGCGATAGAGTTATACATGAATTAAGACATCGTGACCATCCTGTTACCAACAGCATACAGAATTTAAAATTACAAGCTAGCGAATTATTCACAAAAGACCAAATTCAAAAAACGTTTAAACAATGAAACTGACAAAAAAAGACCTTATGATAACATATCATGCAGAAAACTGTTATAGGTTATCTATGCGTAAAAAGTTCTTATTATTCTTTAATCGTTGGATTACTCTGACATATCAAGAGGCTGAAAATTCTAAAGAAGAGCCTATTGAATTTAATTCGTTTTCAGAGGCTGAATCATTTATAAATAATATCATAATAAATTAGGATACTTCGAATATAATTATTACCTTTGTAAAACTGAAACGGTACATCGGTACGAAAGACAGAAGTCCCCTAGTGGGTGGTCTAAGCTTGGTTTCAGTTTGTTCTTTGAATAAGATAGTATGCTGCTTGCACGGGAACCACGGTAAAAGTAAATGGTTCCTCAAGTTGTGGGTCGTTTCCGAAAGGAGGCGACCCATTTTCTTTTTAACTATTGACTGTTGACAGTTAACTATCAATAGTCAAATACAAGCCAGCCATATACACAAATGTGTACACGAGGCACCGCCAGCCGCTGTCACACGACCAGATGACCAGAACAGCCGCAAGCTGGACCAGAACTTACCAGAAACAAAAAACCCAGCTGTTGAGGCTGGGTTGTTATTATAAGTAATTCCGAGGCTAAGTCATTGCATGACATTTGCTAGTATTCCTGTTAATAGTAATTCAAGTTACCTTGTTGTTTTCTAAATAATTTATATTTGTTATATATTGGTGCTGCGACAGCACAGATACTGTCGCTACGTTTAAAGGTAGTATCCCAAAAGCTTGTTTTACTGTACATATCAAAACCCATACCATCAGCTCTATTAATAGTATAGCTATCTATAAAACTAATAGCTGACTTATCACCTTGCATGGCTAGTGTTAACTGTTTATCAAATTCATTCATGTTTACTAACGGTGTTATTTTATCCATGTTATTATTTTTTAGTTAGGCTACAAACATAGACTTAATTTTTTAGCTGTGCAAATTTATTTACAGAAAATATTAATAGGTTATCTGTTATATAATAAGCCAGGTATCTCCAGGTAAAAATAATTGAAAATAAATTTGGTGGTTCAATAATTTTGTCTATATTTGCATTCATAAACCAATTAAAAAACCAAACTATGAATAAGGCAAAAATTAATCAATCAATTAAATTAGAGTTACTTGCAAACCCAAAAATTGATATACAAGTATTAGCCGATAAATATAATGTTACTACTATGTCTATTGGTGCTAATAAAAGTACCTTAGTAAAACAAGGGTTATTAGAACCAACAAACAATAAGCACGAAGAATTTGGGAAGCGTTTAATTAGTGGTATTAATGATGAAGTAGCTGATGTTACTGAAGTTACCAAAACAGCTTATAAATTAAAAAAAGAAAAAAACGAGAATACTTATGCAAACCACGATGGCGAAAATAAAGAAGTAGCACGAGTTAAAATAGCTAAATATGTTATTGATAGTGGTGTAGTAGGTACAATACCAACCTTACCAAACACTGAATGGGCTATTGAACAAAAAATTGATAGTCAAGTTAGTGGCAATGATTTTATTGGGGTTGAGTGCCACGAACCTACATTTAAGGTTATGAAGTCAAACCTTAAAAAGTTAAGCTTAAAAGCAAAAACAGTTTTTGGTTTAATAGGTAGTATTATTTATACTAAATTAGAAAATACCTATGCACACTTGATACTTGACTATTGTGGCAATCTTGCTACAATTTGTAAGGAAATAGAATATGCTATTGTAAATGATATTATTGGTGTAGGTGGTATAATGGCTATTACATTTAGTAAACCTATTAGAGGAACTGATATGCAGTCCGAAAAACTTAAAGGGCTTGCATCTATAACCAATAACATAAAAGATGAACGCTGTATGTCCGATAAAGGTGTGGAGGCTTATTTTAATAAAATTACAGGGTGGAACTATCAAGTAGTAGAGTTTTTTTACTATCAAGATACATATCCTATGACGTTGGTAATTATCAAACGTATAAAATAATTTAAAAATAACACTACTTTTATTTGGTAGTGTTATTTCTTTTACTTATATTTGTCGTATAACCAACTAACCCAAAAGCCATGAGCCACAAATCAATCAACAAAAGATATATTGACGTTGAACCGAATGAAGAAGGAGTTACACATCTTAAGGTAGAAACCTATTATAGCTTAGGTGGTATGAACTACTTTAATAGCTCAAATGAACCACGAGGGCTTTATTTGTCAGTTACGCCAATATCTCGTAGCTTACACGAGGGCAGATTATGGAGTGAGTCATATAAGGGGTGGAGTGGTATCAAAAAACACTTAGTTGATATGGCACGTTTTAATCAAAAGAAATGTGAAACCTTTGTTGTTGCTGAAACTGAAAAACATTTAATAGATTATGTGTGTGGAAAAAATAATCTAAAAATAAATTTGGTAGTATCAATTTAATTACTTATATTTGTCGTATAACCAACTAAAACTAAAAACAATGTATTACAACCTAAAAACAAATAGCTTTACACAAAAATTACCTAGCGTAATTGAAACTGATTTTTTACGTGTAAAAACTTGTGAGCATACCGATACACGAGTAGTAACATATATTAGTTTTGGTGATGAACCAATATGTCTGCATAATGAAGATGAAGAAACGGAGAAAATTGCTGTTGAACTATTTATTAATCAAGATGATAATTTTAAAAAACACTTAGATTTTTTTAAATAAATTTGGTAGTATCAAATTAAATGCTTATATTTGTCCACCAAACAAATAGAAACTATGAAAGCAAATAAAATGAAAATCACAAAAGAACAAATAATGGTTATCAATAGAACCATTAGCAGAAACTTAGAGCTTGAAAAAGGTAGAATAAACCACCATAAAGCACATAAGTTAGCAACCGATTACAATAGACAAAAGTATAAACAATTTAATCACGAATAATCATGCAAAAAATATTTGAAATTGTACCAAGCCCACTAACATTAGAACCAATAGAGTATCTAAGTGGAAAAGACAAACGCAGAGAGCGTAGAAAAAAAATGAGAAAATAATTTAAAATCCACCAATTAAATTTGGTGGTTTCATTTAAAATACTTATCTTTACACCATAACCAATTAACCTATATACTATGAGTATCAAAAGAGCAACCGAATTTGGTAGAGAGTTTATCAAAGCACATCCCGAATTTAAAGATGAGATACTTGACCTTTATCAGCTTATGAAAGATGAGATTGAAGAGGGTGGAAGTACCGAACACGAAATTGATTTATTTATCGGTAGTTGTGAAGATTTATTGACATAAATTTGCATATATCAAATTAATTACTTATCTTTGTCGTATAACCAATTAAAACTAAAAAACATGGAACAAGACACCTACTCAGTTGAAACAAGAACAAGCAGAGATAACTACTCTGAAGAACACGCTGACTTTGACACACCCGAAGAAGTAAGAGCGTACATTGCACAATTAGATGATGATGAACACGTACATAGCGTATTGTTTTATCGTGCTGGCACTGATAGTAACCCAAAAGACGTAACACATAAATTTTAACAAAAATAAACTACCATTAATTTGGTAGTTTCATTTATTTTACTTATATTTGTCGTATAACCAATTAACCCCTATAAGCCATGGCAAATTTGAATGATGTAAAAAAAAATGGCAATTGAATTGCTAAATAAAGAGTTTACTATTACAACATATTATGGCACAAATACAATGAGTGCTATGGACTTGGGCTATTACTTTGAGTTTGATAATGCAAAAAGAATGTTTGGACGTTGTTTTTATATTGAAAAGAAAATCACTCTATCAAAACCTTTATGTAGTGAGAATTTAGATAAAATTGAAACTAGAATAACAAACACTATGTTACATGAATTAGCACACGCTTTTTGTGTTAAAATTTATGGTATTAATCTTGGTAGTGGGCATGGTGCTAATTGGAAAAGTATTGCAAAACAAATTGGTTGTGATGGGGAACGTTGCTATGATGGAAACGAAGTTAATAAGCCAAAATCAAAATACATGTTGGTTTGTGAAACTTGCAAGAAAGAAACCCCTAAATACAAAAAAACAAAAAGAGAAAGTGCTTGTGCAATTTGTTGCAGAACACACAATAACGGAAAGTATAGTGATAAATACAAATTAAAATTAGTTGTTAATTATTAAAAATAAATTTGGTAGATTAAAAAATTATACTTATATTTGTCCTATAACCAATTAAACCCACATAAGTTATGACTGACATAGAAAAATTAAAAAACTTAGCATCGGAAATCAAAAATACTGATAAGCCAAAATTTGATAGAGTATATAACGAAGTGATTTATCCACGAATGGTTAGAGCCGCTGACGTACATAAAAAGAATGAAATATCTATTGGTAGTTATATAAATGATGATAATAGAAATAATGTTGTAAAAGAATTGTTTGGTACTGGTAGCTTACAAAACTTGGTTGAAACCAAAATGAAACCTTACCTTGAAAATCTTGGATTTAAGGTTATTATATGTAGTCCAAACTATTATGTTTATATCCGTTGGTAAAATAAACCACCATTAATTTGGTGGTTTCATTTATTATACCTATATTTGTTCTATAACCAACTAAAAACATACCAAATGAGTTTTAAAAAATTAGATAGGGATGACCGACAAGAGATTGGCATCATAATTACAAACAAATTAATTGAGTTGGGTTTTGTACCCGATTGTACTGATACTGATGATGAATCGGAGTTTGAAGTACAAGATATGATAGCTAAGGTTATAAAAGATTTAGAGTTACGAAAGAAAGTTTAAAATAAATCACCAAATATTTGGTGGTTTCAAAAATAATACCTATATTTACCCTATAACCAATTAAAACCTATAAGCCATGAAAAAGAATCTATTTGTATTAATCGTAATCATTATGTTATCAGCATTTACATCAGCAGTGGGTGGTATGCCTACAACTTGGAACCAATTTTTTATGGGTTTTGGAATGTTTTTTGTGTTTTGGTTTTGTATGTTTGCACCAGCGTTTGAAATAAAAGATTAAAAATAATCCACCATAAATTTGGTGGTTTCATTTATTATACTTATATTTGTCCTATAACCAATTAAACCAAAAAGCCATGGGTAAATTCACTAGAGTTAATATCAACGAAGAATTAGCAAAAAGTTTTACGGAAGTGTTTACCAATAGACTTGAAACACCTACATCCAAACCAATAGAAAATTTAAAAGTAATTGAACCAAAAGAGATATTATCTTTGGTTGAGTGGAAAGATTATATTAGAAATGAGTTAAGAAAATTTGCATAATTAAAAAATTATACCTATATTTGTACCATAACCAACTAAACCAATAACCATGAAAAAAACAATTTTAATCATCAGCATCTTTGCAATCATCGGAATGTTAGTATCTTTAATTGCACTTGTAACCACACCAAAAGTAGAATTACCATTGGTATCTTTTAACTTATTTGCCATACTTGGAACGGCTACATTATATTTAGAAAAACCTACCAAAAAAATTTGGTAGTTTCATTTATTATACTTATCTTTACACTATGAAAGCAAAAAACAAATTATCATCATTACGTA
>CAIUQQ010000340.1 GCA_903901345.1 uncultured Bacteroidota bacterium
ATATTAAAGACAAAGGAATGGTTGCTTTGTTTCATAAAAATTTAATGGAAACAGCCTTTGGAAAATGGAATCATTATATACGTGAAAGCCTATCATTTCTAAAGCAAAAAAACCACGCATTTTTTTATCCTGAATTAGTAGCTTATTATGAATTAGTTGAGACAGGCAATAAATCAAAAAAGTATAAAGGTGAAATAGAGTACCAAGATGCTAATGGGGACACTCAATTAATAGTGCAAACAAGTATTACAAGCATTGGTATGCTTATTAATTTTCGTAATCGTTACTTAGGGCATGGCCAAACATTAGATGAAGATAAGTCATTAGCATTATGGAATGAGTATTATCCAATTTTCAAGCATTTACTAGAACAGCTAAATTTTACTAAGGATTATCCTATGCTTAAACGTGAGGATGGCGAAACGTATTTACTACACACAGCTGAAATAAAAACGATTGAGACTTTAAGCAAAATAAATTCAAATATTTGGATTGAAAATAGGGAAGGACAAACATTTGATATTTTGCCATTTTTTATTGTGCCTGGGGAAGTTTCCCTAGCAAAGGAAGATAAGGAACAACTATTAACTTATGAATCTTATACAGGTAAAACAATTAAATTCTTTAGTCCGGAAGGTACAGAAAAACAAACCTCCGGTAAAATATTGGAGAAGCTAAATTTATTACTCCGAGACAAACAAAAGGAAACACCATTTACACCGGAAGCTTTTACAAAAGAGGAATTTTTAAAGCGAATAGCTGAAGAAAATAAATTATTATTAGATACACTCATAGCAGAGAAAAAGATTATTCCTGGTGTTTACCAGCACCGTGAGGAAATGGAAATTAAATTGCGAGAATGGATTGGTGCACGAGCTAACATCTTTTTTATTGCAGCAGAGGCTGGAAGCGGTAAGACAAATTTGTTGGCTGAAATACAAAAGCAATATACTGAACAAGAGTTACCAAGTTTATTAATACGCGCTGGGCGAATGGAGAAACAAACATTAAATCAACAAATCGCCTATCTTTTAAACATTGATTTTACAAAGGGATTAGAGGATTACACTTCTATTGCCGGGACACAAGCGCAACCTACTTTTATATTAATTGATGGATTAAATGAAGCAAGTAATGCTGAAGATATATGGAAAGAAATACTAGAATTGAGTAAACTATTTGAGCCAGGAAGTTTAAAGTTTGTTGTTACCAATAGAGCTAATACTAAAGTTGATTTAGAGCGCTACATAGTTTCTGATTCAGAAAATGATTTTCTATATGGAGAAGCTAAAGATAATGAAAAGGGTTTAAGTGCTTATACGTATTGGCTTACTGCGCTAGACATGAAAGAAATGAAAGGCGCATGGGAAAACTATGTGGCGAAAGATAAATCCCGTTTTAAACCTCTTTTTTCTTTTGACGAGATTGCAACATTTGATAGGGCACTTTACAATCAAATTAATAATCCACTAATCCTACGTTTGTTTTTAGAAATATATAATGGTAAGCAGCTACCTAAAAAAGGCGTCAAACATTTACATATATGGCAAGATTGGCTAAAAACTTTTAATTCCGAAGAACAAATATTTTTAAAATTATTAGCAGATGAAATTTGGTTAATAGGGAAAAACGAATTATTACTAGATGATTTATTAAAACATGAAAAACTAAAACCCTATTTAACTTCTGATATTATTAGCGGACCTTATAATCGTTTAAAAAACAATGGATGGATTAGTCGGTATGTAAAAGACTTTAATGGATACATCGGTTTTACTGTTGAAGGTTCTATGTTTTATATATTAGGAATAAAATTATCAAAGCA
>CAIUQQ010000341.1 GCA_903901345.1 uncultured Bacteroidota bacterium
GGTCATTAGTATTTCGCAAGAAATAAAACCAAGTGACACCTTTGAAAAAAAAATATTTAATCTAACACTGGCCTCAAATAAAATTACTGAATATTGCATTTTGCCCAATGAAATATTTTCATTTTGGAACATAATAGGAAATCCAAACTATGATTTTAAGAAAGGACGAACCATACAAAATGGACAAATTATAGAAGAAGTTGGAGGTGGAATTTGTCAAGTTTCGGGAATAGTTTATAACGTAAGTTTGATTGCAGGATTGCAAATTTTAGAAAGGTACAATCACTCCGTTGATATATATACAGATGAAACTAGATTTGCTCCTTTGGGATTAGATGCTACTGTTGTGTATGCTTATAAAGATTTAAGAATTAAAAATAATTATACTTTTCCAATTAAATTTGAAATGGAAGTTTTCGAAAATCGAATAAAAGTTGATTTAAAAAGTACCAAAAAAATAGAAGTAATCAAGCTTTTTTTTGAATCTGAATTTGACTATGAAAATATCATTGTTAAGGTGTTGGATGAAAACAAAAAACAATTAAATTTATCAAAATATAAAAAAATAATAGTAAGCAACACTTAAAAGAAATGGGTGTTTCAATGGTTAAATAATTTTTAAGCATTGGAATTGAGTTCCGTAAAGGCAAACATTATAAACCATTAAAACATTATCAGTAATTTTATGACAGGCCAGCAGCAAGTGGACAAGCCCATAAAAAGAAGCACCCTAAGAAAATTTTTAGGCAAGGAATTTTTTATTGTAAAACGAAAAATTAATTGGCTGTTTAATCAAAAAAAATTTGCAAAAGTTCACACTGAAATTAATTTCGAAAACACTTTAATAAGTCACAAATCCATTTTATTGCGTCCTTTGAAAGATGTAGATATGTATTTACAACATAACAAAGTTACAAATCTTAAAATAGCCATTAGCCATCTCGATAAGATAGTAATTAAACCAGGGCAAACATTTTCAATTTGGAAATTGGTAGGCAGACCAACCAAATTAAAAGGTTATCTTGATGGTATGACATTACATAATGGTAAAGTATCAAAAGACACAGGCGGTGGACTTTGTCAATTAGGGAATTTACTTTATTGGATGGCGCTTCATACACCCTTAACTATTAAAGAACGTTGGCGACATGGTTATGATGTATTTCCAGATATTAACAGAACTATTCCTTTTGCTTGTGGCGCTACTTTATCCTATAACTATATCGACCTACAATTTGAAAACAATACAGACAAAAATTTTCAAATTAATTTGTGGATTGACAACGAATATTTGAACGGAGAAATTACTTGCGATGTAGACATAAAAACAAAGTACGAAATTTACGAAACAGACCATGTATTTAAACATCAATGGTGGGGTGGTTATACAAGACATAATAAAATTTGGAAAAAAATTACTACACTTGCTGATAACAATATAACTGAAGAACTTGTAACAGAAAATAACGCAATTATGATGTATAGTCCGCTGCTTAACAAATAATAAAATCGAATGTTAGCAGCACCTTTGCAATGTTAATGGGTTTACTATTTTACTTCAATATTTGTGGTAATAATTGTAAATATTTTGTATTGTTTATAACGTTTAAAAAAACACAATTGTGATTAAAAAATATATTTTTACTATACTTTCGTTAATTATTACTTTCAATATTGCAAAAGCACAATTACCAAATCCTGCATTGATAGGTTATTGGCATAATTGGAATGATGTGAGTGCTCCTTATATTCAATTAGATTCAATTGATAATAGGTATAATGTAATTGAAATTGCTTTTGCATTACCTACATCTAGTACAAACATGACAATGTTGTTTTCACCACTTGTAGTTTCACAAATTGTATTTATTGCTAAGGTTCACGCATTGCAACTGCAAGGAAAAAAAGTATTAATTAGTATTGGAGGCGCTACTTCTAACATTGACCTAACAACTACTGCCAATAAAAATGCTTTTGTAAGCTCTATGACCAATATAATTAATACTTATGGTTTTGATGGAATTGACATAGACATTGAAAATGGAAGTTCCATTTTAATAAGTGGAGGAACCATTGCATCACCAGGAAATATTGCACAAGTAAATTTAATAGATGCCATTAAACTAATTATGACAAATTTTAGGGCAACACATCCGCAAAAACTTTTGTTGACCATGGCGCCAGAAACTGCCTATGTTCAAGGTGGAATGTCGGGCTTTGGAAGTATTTGGGGAGGCTATTTAACTTTAATCAATGGGTTAAGAGATTCAATCGATTTATTACAAGTTCAACTTTATAACAGTGGAACCATGTACGGAATAGATAGCAGAGTTTATACGCAGGGAACTGCTGATTTTATAGTAGCTATGACAGAAGCAGTCATTCGCGGATTCAATACATCGGGTGGAGCATTTGCAGGATTGCCAGCCAATAAAGTAGCGGTGGGTTTGCCAGCTTGTAGCAGCGCAGCAGGTGGAGGATTTATTGATTCAGCAACAGTAAAATCTGCTATGAATTATTTGTTAGGGAAAGGTCCAAAACCTGGCACTTATGTATTGGCACAATCAGGCGGCTATCCAACTTTAAAAGGTATGATGACTTGGTCAGTCAATTGGGATGCGCTAAGTACATGTGCTAACAGGTATCAATATGCCAATAATTTTGATGGTATTTTTGGTAATATTATCTATCCTCAAGTGCCAAATTATGTTTCATCAACTGGACTTGTTGCTTGGTGGCCATTTACCGGTAATGCTATCGACTCAAGTGGTTATGGGTTAAATGGAACTGTAAGTGGAGCAACATTAACAACAGATAGATTTGGAATAGCAAATAGAGCATACAGCTTTAATGGCACCTCTTCCAAAATTACAGCTGCTACCAGTACACTATTAAACCTTCCAAATAATAGAACAGTATCCGTTTGGATAAAAAGCACCGATAGTACTTCAGATGCGGGAATTGTGGGAAACCTTTTAAACGGTCATAATGGTTATCAAATATTGTTAAGGTCCTCTGGTAAAATTTCTTCTATGGAAGATAATTGGACGGCAGGAGCTAATAATCCACCAACTAATGGCTGGGATTTTGCTTATAGTACTAACAGTAATTATTTAAATGATAATATTTGGCATCATGTAATTAGTGTGAGAAAAAATGATACTACTAGTTTATATATTGATGGTGTTTTACAAAATTATATTTTAACGACACTAGTCCCCAACTTCAATTCTTCATCAGTTATAATTGGTTCTACCAATGGCACAAGTCAATTCTTTAAAGGTGCCATCGATGAAATTGGAATATGGAATAGGGCTTTAACACCACTGGAAATAACTAAATTAAACTATGGTTGTCCAAATACAATAACAACTCAACCAATTAATCAATATGGTGCCTTTGGTAATAATAAAAATTTTACACTTGTACATGCGGGTTCAAATTATAATTATCAATGGCAAACAAATCCTATTGGATGTGGATGGCAAAACTTGTCAAATATGAATCAATACGCAGGCACACAAACCAATGTTTTAGCTGTTTCAAATATTTCCTACAACAATAACAATCAACCTTTCAGAATTATTTCCAAGGATGGAGAATGCGTTGATACTTCCAATATTGTTAAGTTGTTTATTTCAAATATTACAACCGATTCCTTGCGATTGATTCAATTAAAGAATGATTCAATAATAAAAACAACAACTATTGATTTATTAAAAATTGATACCACCAATAAAGGTTTACTAGTTGCTGCTTTAAAAACAGATACCACCAGTAAAGGATTAACAATAAATAGTCTAAAAATTGATACTACCAATAAGGGTATTACAATTGCAAATTTAAGAAGCGATTCAATCAATAGGAGTAGCGTAATTTTCGATTTATTAAATGATACTACCAATAAAAGTATAATCATTACCAATTTAAGAAGTGATTCAATTAGTAAAAGTTTAATCATAGCTTATTTAAAAACCGATACAGCTAATAATAGCATAATAATAACCAATTTAATAAACGATACCACTAACAAAGGTTTAGCAATGTTCCAATTAAAATCGGATACTACCAATAAAGGTATAAGCATTCGCTTGCTTCAAACAGAATTGGCTAATAAACATGATACTATTTATATTGCTAGTGCTATAACCAACGATACCTTGAAAATAGCTATTCATACTGGCATTTCTGTAAACTCACCAAGGTTAAATTCTTTAAAAGTTTATCCAAATCCAGCATCAACAGTACTTAATATTGATTTAGAAAATCCGGGAAATTTCATAGCCAAACTAACAGGAATTTTAGGTCAAACTATTATATCCAAAAATAGCACTACCATTGATATTTCTGGTTTAAGTAATGGTATTTATATTTTAACAATATACGATGCCAATAATATACTAATAGCCACCAATAAGGTTGAAATTTTAAAATAAGTTAAACCCATTTATTGCCTTTAAATAAAAGATATAAGAAAAGTTGAAAATGGATAATATATTAGCTATAAAGCACTATTATTATATAATATATTAGCTGTTATGACAAAATCCAGTATTCACTCCCAACTTGAGAGTGTGAGTTTTTTAGGCGTCTCGCCCAATTAATCTTTTTACCTTATTAAAATAATAATAAGCCGGAGCCTATTCATTAGCTTTATTCGCAAGATGCGATTGGGAGCAGAATAAAATTAATGTAAACTGCAGCCAAAAGTTTAGCACTATTTATTAGGAACAACGAGGGTACAGATTTTACCTAAATAAACAAATAATAAATATAAACAAACCATTAGTATAAACGCAAAAAAGCCCTTTTTATAAGGGCTTTTTTGCGTTTTGCTATAAAAATGTTTATTGTTTGTTTTGCGCTGTTACTTTCCGATACAGAACTTGCTAAATATATTAGCTAACAGGTCGTCACTTGTAATATCCCCAACTATTTCACCAAGGTGAAAAATAGCTTTACGAATGTCAAATGCCAACAAATCGCCTGTTTGTTGCATGTCCATTCCTGTTAATACATCTTGCAGTGAGTTAGACGTGTTTAACAAGGCTTCATAATGGCGCATATTGGTAATGATTACATCGTTTTTAACTGCATCACCTCTAATTATTTCAATTAATTTTTGGTTCAATGATTCCAAATTGTTTTTTTGTAAGGTACTTACAAATATTGGTTTCGCTTGGTTGCTGGTAGCAATAAATGAATCAAGAATATTGTTTTTGTTATCGGCTAATAAATCAATCTTATTGCCAACTGGAATAACCACCGCATGGTGACTAATCAATTCTTCTAATTCTGTTTTTAATTCTTCAACAGTGGTATTGCTTGCATCAAATAAATAGATAACAATACTGGCTTTGTTAATGCTTTCAAATGTTCGTTCAATGCCAATGGTTTCAATGGCATCAGTGGTATGTTTTCTTATTCCTGCGGTATCAATTAAGCGAAATAAAATGCCATCAATAATAAAAGTTTCTTCAATGGTATCACGTGTGGTGCCTGCTATATGGCTAACAATGGCTCTTTCATCGTTAATTAAAGCATTCAGTAAAGTTGATTTACCAGCATTGGGTTTTCCAACTATAACAGTTGGAATACCATTCTTAATGGCATTACCATATTTGAACGATTGCAATAACGATTGCACCAAGTTTAAAATGTTTTGCACCAAATCTTTTAGTTGCGGCCTGCTGGCAAATTCTACATCTTCTTCACCAAAGTCTAATTCTAGCTCAATTAACGAGGCAAAGTTCACCAATCGTTCTCGTAAATCAGTAATCTGACTCGAAAAGCCTCCACGCATTTGTGTCATGGCAGTTTGATGGCTTGCTTCACTGTTACTGGCTATTAAATCAGCTACCGCTTCGGCTTGTGTTAAGTCGAGTTTTTTATTTAAAAATGCACGCAAGGTAAACTCACCAGCCTTAGCTGAACGCGCGCCATTTTTTATAAATAGTTGCAATATTTGTTGTTGAATATAAGCAGAACCATGACAACTAATTTCTACAGTATTTTCACCTGTATACGATTTTGGTGCTACAAAAATGGTGGCCAATACTTCATCTATAATTTTTGGATTTTCTATATCAGAAACATCAATGATTCTTCCAAAATGAGCGGTATGCGTTGCCTGCGATGCAAGGTTTTTTCCTTTAAAAACATTGTTTACAATGGCAATTGCATTGCTTCCACTTATTCTTATCACACCAATGGCACCAATGCCTTCGGGAGTTGCCAATGCGCAAATGGTGTCGTTTAAATCGCTTCTTAAATAATTACTCATGAACAGCAAAAGTATAGTTTTTTGTTCGATTTATAAATCAAAACAAACAGCTTCATTTTACTTAAACTTCCTGGTATTAATTACCCCTTTTTGTTTTAAATAATTAAAATTACTTCGCAAACGAATATACCAAAGCACTTTTTCTTCTAAATAATATTCGCTGGTGTTTGGTACTTGTGTTTTTGATTTCTGATAAAGATTGAAAAAATAGGCTTTATAATAATCGCCATTCTTTTGTTTTTGAATATTGTAAACTGGGAATAATATTTTTTCAGTACTACTGTCCTTGTTTACGTTTGAATAAGCTTTATATAAAAACCTAGTTTCAAAATCACCGTTACTGTAATTTGATTTGTAATATGCATTCCATAAAAAACTGTGAGAAGTTTTTAAGTCAAACGTTTTTTTATAACTATATAATTGCCAAAGCAACTTGAAACGCTTGTATTCATTGGTTTTCTGACTAAATAACAATGGTTGAATAGAAAAATAATTCATGCTATCCGATTTTTTATACCAAACTAAAGGAGCAATATGGAAATACCTATAATTATTACCTTTTATGTGTTGAATAATAGGCCAAAACACATTCCATGAACGCATCTTTTCAGTTTGCTGACTTCTGTAAAGAATGTATGCAATATTGAACCTGGTATTGTTTTTTTGCACATTGTAATTATAAATTGGCCAAAGCAAATGTTGGTCTTTTTTTACATTATTAATTTTCCAGAAAAATGGCGTAATTCCTACAACTTTATTCAATGAATCGTTGCTTTTAAGGTAAAATGGAACAATAGAAAATAACTTAAATTTATCGTAACCAAATTCGTTCGAGTTTTTTATATTAAAAAATATTGGGAATAACATTTTGAAATTGTTTTTCCGGTGCTTCATTTCTGATTTGTAGGTTAAAAACAATGGCATCACAAAATTTACTGAACTTGCAATAGGTTGGTAACTGTTATAATTATTATTACTACCATTAGATTTACTCCTCCAATTCCAATAAATGGGTAAAATTCTAAATCGGTTTTTTGTTTCGTATTGTGAGGAATCTTTATTGATCCAAACAAAAGGTGTTAGCATGGTTCTTTGAGAAATTTTATTTATTTCAAACTTCTTTTCACGGAAATAAAATGGCGCAAATACAAACGATTTTAAAGCAGCCGATTTACTTGAATATACCAATGGATAAATATTAAATTCATTATAAGTTTTACTTTGATAACTATATATACATGGTGAAATAAAGTTTGATTGATACGCATTTTTACCAGTTTCTGTTTTGTTAAACCACAAGGGAAATAATAATTTACTGGTATAAGTTTTTTCTTTAAAATACCAATAAAACGGCACTATTCCAAGTGATTTGGTGAATCCATTTGCGCTGTCTTGATAATGGAAAAATGGAAATAATGTACGTGTTTTTTCAATGTAATCAGTTTTACTCCACCATAAAGGAAAAACAATATTTTTGGTGTAATTAGGTCCTTTAATATTCCAGTAAATAGGAGTGAGGGCAGTTGTTTTATAACCAACACTTCTTTTGTTTAAATATAATGGAAATAAAATTTTAGTGGTGTCTTTTTGGTTCTTGTAACTATACCAAATAGGAAACAATACTTTGTTATTTTCTTTCTTTGTTTGCTTAGCAAAATATAAAGGAAAGCATATTGTTTTGTTATAACCTAAACTTTTAGTTTTATAAAATATCGGATACAAAGCAAGGTGTTTAACTGCAAAGCTATCTTTTCCATATTTATCATAATGAAAAAGCGGAAAAAC
>CAIUQQ010000342.1 GCA_903901345.1 uncultured Bacteroidota bacterium
AAGAATGAGGCTATATCTACGGAACAATATACTTCTATGAGTTATTTAGTCGCCTCTCAGCTCTCATTCTTTTTCACTTTACATTTGCAAAATTAATTACTTTGCAAACATAGGAGAGCGCTTTGCTAACTCTACGGATAGTTATGGCTTTTTTTAAATTATTGAGTTTACTTACTCGCTATTTTTACAGCAAAATAATCTTGGGTGCCATCGGCTTTTATTCCTTCCACTAAAACTGCACCTTTTTTACCTTCAAATGCTGTTTTTACATCGTTTACAGTTGCCACTGCTTTTTTGTCAATAGTTGTAATTACAAAACCAATTGGAACTCCTGCAGCTCTTAAAATACTTTTAGACCCAAAGTTTTTTACTTTAATGCCACTGGCAATTTTTAATTTCAATCTTTCATCGCGGGTAAGCGTTTCAAAATCGGTATCTAAAGCTTTGTTTACTTCTGTTTTCTCCGCAATTTTTAAAGTAGTTTTTCCGTCTAAGCCTTTTAATTTTACATCAAAAAACTTTTCTTTTCCTTCTCTAATTACTTTAACTTTTACAATATCCCCAGGGTTTTTCTTGCCTATCATTTCTTGTAATTCAGGAGTAGTTTTGGTATCCATGCCATCGGCCGAAACAATTACATCATCCGATTTTAAACCAGCTTCTTCAGCTGCACTGTTTTCTTTTACATTTCTTACATAAACACCTTTTACTTCTTTCAAACCTAATTTATCGGCAAGTTCACCATCTACATCCGAAATTTCAACACCTAAAACACCACGTTGAACAGTTCCATATTTTTGTAAATCATTGATTACTTTTTGCATTAAATTACTTGGAATAGCAAAAGCATAACCTGCATACTGCCCAGTTTCACTGGCAATGGCGGTATTTATTCCTACCAATTTACCATCTTGATTGACCAAAGCTCCACCACTATTTCCTGGATTTACAGCAGCATCTGTTTGAATAAATGATTCAATAGGATATTGTTGTCCATTGCCTCTGTTTATATTTAAATTTCTTCCTTTAGCACTGATAATTCCAGCAGTAACAGTTGAGGTTAAATTAAATGGATTGCCAACGGCTAAAACCCATTGCCCAACTTTTACTTCATCACTATTTCCAATAACCGCAAATGGCAAATTACTTTCCGAAATTCTTAACAAGGCTAAATCAGTATTTACATCTTTTCCTAACAATTCAGCATCATATTCACGCTTGTCGTTTAAAATTACTTTTATTTTAGTGGCACCATCTATTACATGGTTATTGGTAACTATTAATCCATTTTCAGAAATAATTACACCGCTACCACTTCCGGTTCTTGGTCCTTGTTGTGGCATGCTGAAACCTCTTCCTCCAAAAAAATCAAATGGATTTATTTCTTGCGGTTGGTCGTTGCGTGTTTGGGGTTGATTAACAACCGTTAAAATATGAACTACTGTTGGTGTTACTAATTCGGCTACTGCCACAAAATCAGGTCTGTCGGCTGAGGCTGACAAACTTGCATACCTTGCTAAGTAATTTTGAGTAAATTCTGTGGCATTTTGTTTACTTCCAAATAACTTGCTTAACCCAATTGCAGATAAACTTTTAAAGGCTTATTTTGCAGAGTGCGACAAAATGATGAAATCAGGCAGAATTCAAATGTACACAATGAGCAAAATG
>CAIUQQ010000343.1 GCA_903901345.1 uncultured Bacteroidota bacterium
GACTAAAAAAACTTGGCGCTGAACCGTTACTTAACGGTACTGTTACTGCTACATCATTTACATAATTAAAAACATTTGTTGAATTAACAATAGTATTTAATACATTAAACAATGTTCCAACAATTGTTGATGAATTACCAAATTTAAATTGTCCATTTAATGAAATATTTAAATTATAAAAATTGTTATAAATACCAAAAAAAGGACCACTGCCACCAGGATCGTTATGTCCTAAAACAGAACCTACAGAAGTTGTAGTTTTTGTTCTTTGTGCGGCAAAAATTGAAATATTTGTATCTGCTGAAATATTTGTTGTAAATGGCAAAGATGTACCAACTACACCAATAGTCGGTTTTGTGTTTTCTGTTAGTAAAACTCCCAAATTTACGATACCTGGTTGAGATGAATTTGTTCCTTGAACAGCATCGTTACTATTTCCGCTTTGGTCATACCATTTAGTAATAAAACCATTTCCAACACCTACAAAAGTTAAAAGTGTTGTAGTATCTAAAACATTTGCTACAAAATTAATATCTATTTGTGTATTATCTGAATCTCTGCGAACTCTAATTGCTGGCCCAATATAAGCACTTCTTAATTTTCTCATTGAATAAGCAGCAGCAGCACCAGGGTACTGATCTAATAAAAAAATAAATGAGCTAGTAGCTGCTGCTGTCAATATTCCTACAGGTATCATTTGTTATTTATTAAAGGTGAAAAAAAAGTGTTTAAGCTGATAGGTTACCAAAACAATACCATTCATTTGTTCCAATTTTTATAAGAGATACAGCAACGTATTGGCTAGCTATTTTTAAATTTCCTGATGCTGATCTAATTGTAACACCTGACGTTGCCACAATTGTAGTTTGTCCAGCGCCATATTGTGAAACTTCAATTTGTGTGCCAATTGCAAATGGAACTGTTGCGTCTAATGGAATTGTAAGGTTATTTGCTGCAGCAACATTCATTTCAACCATTTTTGACCTGTCGGCATCAACCAAAGTGTAACTGGCTGTTTGCCTGTTAAACTTTACAGTTAAAATTGTTTTACCAGCAAAATAATTGTTGTCATTTACTCCAGCGTTATAAAATGCCCAACGATTTGTGTATGTATGTCCAGCGCCATATTCGTCAAGATCATTGACTAAATAACCGTATCTGTTTGTAATTACAAGCCTAGCTGAAGAACTAGCATAATCACCATAAACAGCGCTGTTTGCGTAATGGGTGTATGTACCGTTATTATTTCCATCAATGCGAAGCTGCAAAATTTGATTAGCCCAAGCCCTAATTCCGCCGCTTGCTTGCGTGTTGGTTATCGTTGATCCTGCAGCATTAAAAGTAATATTGCTAAGATTAAGATTATTTGTAGTATAAGATCCATTTCCAAAAGTGGCGGATCCGTTCCAGTTATTAGTTTGTAGACTAGACGTGTTAAAACAAGCTAAAAGCGCTGTCCAAGTTATTCCAGCATTAAATGTATTAGTTACTGATATTTGTTCGCCATATGGGTTAACAGTACCTGTCAAACCAGTATGAACGTGGTTTGTTCCTATTGCTGTTGTAAAAAGCGCCAAATTATAATCTAATATAAAAGCATCTTTGTTTGTACCAGAACTAGAAGCTTCATAATGAAACCTAAAACGCTGCCCTGCAGGATTAAAACTAGCGCCATTGTCTGAAACTTCAAAAACAAGTTCGCCCTGGTCAATTGCAAAACTATTTCCAAAAATACCCCAAGCGTCGTTTGTTGCCATCACTTGTTTAAGCGCGTAATTTGTACCGCCAACAGTGTTGTTGGCAGGCAGCCATATATTACCATTTGTAACGTATGTATTAGCGTCAATAGTTACGTCAGATCCAAATTGACTTATTTTACTATCCCCTACAGCTGTACCGGTGGGGGTAAACATTGCAATAGTGTTAATAGTTCCGCCGCCTGTTATCGTGCCACTTCCGGATGATCCAACAGCTATTTGTTGCCAAGCGCTTCCAGTGTCGCGATAAATTCCGTAAGGGCTAGTAATATCTATAAAGATCCTTCCCTCTATTCCAAAATTTGGACGGGCTGCTAAAGTATCAGAATAGAACATCGGAGTTCCTTTCTGGTTAAGTATGGAAAGATCTAATGTTATCATTATCTAAAAAGTTTACGGATGACTGTACAAAGATTTCCTGTGCTTACTAAAGTATCAAAAGTAAGTATATATGTTGTTGTGTCAATTTCACCAGCGTTGCCCGTTATCCTTAACGATTGATTTGGCAATATCAAAACATCCATAATTGTAAAATTAGTTATGCCTTGATTGATAAAAGTAATATCATTACAATTGCTTTCAATGTTTTGAGAACTGTAAAAAACTTTTGTTTCTATATAAAACTTTTGGAACATTCGTCCAGTGCTTTTAGAAACGCTGTTTTCCGCTTCATACTTTTGCCTGTCGCTTTGCTGTTTTATAAAATCAATTTTAGCGTTGCTTTGCTCGTAAAGTTTAAGATGTTCAGGCTTTGGCATATAAATATTTTTTTAAAAA
>CAIUQQ010000344.1 GCA_903901345.1 uncultured Bacteroidota bacterium
AAAATAAAAAGTATGTTTAAAAAATATGTTCGTTAATTAACGAAGATTCCCTTCAATAAAACAACAAAATTCACATTGAAAAAATTATTACAATTGCCAGATATTCAGGCATTAATTGATATTGCTTTAAGAGAAGATATTGGCTCTGGCGATCATAGTTCATTGGCTTGTATTGGAAATAGTAAATTAGGAAACGCTTATTGCGTAGCAAAAGATGATGGTGTAATTTGCGGATTGGAATTAGCAGCATTTATTTTTCATAAAATTGACCAATCATTGGTTTTTAAAACGAGTTTTAATGATGGTGATATGATTAAAATTGGTGACATTGTTTTTACTGTTGAAGGTAAATCAGTTTCAATTTTAACAGCAGAACGATTAGTACTTAATTTCTGTCAGCGTTTAAGTGGTGTTGCTACGCAAAGTAGAAATATTAGTGAATTAATAAAAAACTATAAAACAAAAGTTCTTGATACTCGAAAAACTACGCCTGGTATGCGTTTGTTCGAAAAATATGCAGTAAAAGTTGGTGGTAGTTTTAACCATAGAATTGGCTTGTACGATATGATCATGTTAAAAGATAATCACATTGATTTTGCAGGTGGAATTAAACAAGCAATTGAAAAAACACATGCTTATTTAAAAGCAAATCAATTGGATTTGAAAATAGAAATAGAAACAAGAAATTTAGATGAAGTAAAACAAGTACTAGCTGTTGGTGGTGTAAATAGAATTATGCTTGATAACTTTACTCCTGATCTGATAAAAAAAGCTGTGGAATTAATTAATGGAGCTTATGAAACGGAAGCTAGTGGCGGAATTACAATTAATACAATTACTGATTTTGCTAAAGCCGGTGTAGATTTTATTTCAATTGGAGCGCTTACTCATTCTGCAAAAAGCATTGATTTAAGTTTGAAAGTTTCGTAAGGATTGAAAGATTAAAAAATTAAAAGATTAAAAGATTGAAAGATTAAAAGATTACTTAATTAAATATATTGTCACCCTGAGCGAAGTCGAAGGGCAAAATCCAAAATTCAACATTCAAAATTTTCTAAAGTGTGGCATTCATACATCATAGGTTTTAAAGCATACTTGCAATTAGAGAAATCGCTATCCAAAAATAGTATTGAAGCATATGTGCGAGATGTAGAAAAACTTTGCCAATATTTAAGTATAAAAGAAAGTCAAGTTGAACCTAACGAAATATCCATCAAAACACTGCGTGATTTTTTGAAATTTATCAATGAATTAGGAATTAATAGTACAAGCCAGGCTAGAATTATTAGTGGTTTAAAGTCTTTTTATCATTATTTATTGATGGAAGATTTAATAAAAATAAATCCAATTGCTTTATTAGAAAGTCCAAAAGTTACGCGTAAAATTCCTGATACCTTAGCAGTATATGAAATAGATGAAATGCTAGCAACACTTGATTTAAGTAAAGATGAATCAACAAGAAATCATGCCATCATTGAAACCATGTTCAGTTGTGGTTTGCGAGTAAGTGAAGTAATTAATTTAAAAATTACTGATGTGTATGTGGCAGATGAATTTATAAGAGTAGTTGGAAAAGGTAACAAGGAAAGGTTAGTTCCTATTTCTGAAAAAGCGTTGAAGGAAATTGATATATATATTCATAGCGTTAGGAATAAACTAAGTATTGATAAAGATTGCAATGACATTATTTTTTTAAACCGTAGAGGAAAAAAATTAAGCAGGGTTTATATTTTTTTAGTTATTAAAGAAATGGCTTTAAAAGCTGGAATAAAAAAGAATATCAGTCCTCATACATTACGTCATTCATTTGCTACAAGTTTGGTAGAAGCAGGTGCTGACTTACGTTCAGTTCAGCAAATGTTAGGACACGAAAGCATTACTACTACAGAAATTTACACGCATATTAGTAAAGAATATTTACACGAAGTAATCATTAATTTTCATCCACGTGGTAAAAAATAATTTGTATTTTTGTCCATTATCAAATCAATAAATATGTTTAATAAAACCATCAAATTATTAGTAGTTTCTTTACTACTTTTTATTATTTTTTCGTTTGTTCAAAAGCCCAATTTAAAAATTGCGAAGCTTAAATATAATGGGGGAGGAGACTGGTATGCCAATAAAACTTCATTGCCTAATTTAATAAAATTTTGTAACGATAATTTAAAAATTGGTTTAATGCCTGAAGAAGACATTGTAGAAGTAGGAAGTAAAGATATTTTCAACTATCCATTTATCCATTTAACAGGACATGGAAACATTGTTTTTAGCAAACAAGAAACAGAAAATTTACGCAATTATTTAATGGCAGGTGGCTTTTTACATGCCGATGATAATTATGGTTTAAATTTATTTTTCAGACGAGAAATGAAGAAAGTATTTCCAGAATTAGAGTTTGTAGAGTTACCTTGGAATCATCCTATTTATCATCAAAAATTTGACTTTAACAAAGGATTGCCAAAAGTGCATGAACACGAAGGAAAAGCTCCACAAGGTTTTGGTTTAATATATAAAGGACGAGTAGTTTGTTTTTATACTTACGAATGTGATTTAGGAAACGGTTGGGAAGACCAAGATATTTATAACGATCCTGAAACAGTAAGGCAACTAGCGCTAAAAATGGGCGCAAATTTGTTACAGTATGCTTTTATACAATAATTTTTTATTTATAAATTACTGGTTTTACATAGTTGTTTATTAGGCTTTTCATGAATATAAAAAAAAAATACAATTAATTGTTGTTTTGTAAATGATAATTTTATAAATATGCATTTTATAAAACTAAACAAAAACTAAACAAATACTAAAATGAAAAACAAATTTTTACAAATTTCGATGCTTGCTTTAACAGCTGGTAGCTTAATCTTTACATCATGTTCAAAAGAAAGTACAACTTCATCAGATCCTAATAATTCTAATGCAGAAACTTTCAAATCAACTAAGAAAGCATTATTTTTATATTACACAGGAAGTGAATGTAACCCTTGTGGTTCAGCAGGAATTCCTAATTATGACGCAGTAGCGAATGATTTAAATATGAAAGATAAAGTTATTGGAGTTGTGGTTCATACTAATGCACCTGCAAAAGATTCTATGGCTGATGTTTCAGATGCTAACACGGCAGGAGGCGAATTAATTCAGTTAATTATTTCTGGAGGTAGTTATAGTGCTCCTACTTTTTTAGTTCCACCTAATGCACCATCATCAGGAAGTGCTTCTACAGCAAGAACTGCATATGCTGGTTATGTAAATACTTTTTCTACTCAAGCACCAGTTGCAGCAGTAAATGTTTCAATTAAAAATGTAGATGGAATCTATAATGTTATTACTAGAACTAAATTTTTAAAAGACGATAAAGGTGATTTTAAAGTATCAGCATTAGTTATTGAAGATGGAGTTGTTTATCATCAAGTTGCAAATTCGAAAATGGTAACACCTTATACTCACAATCAAGTTTTAAGAGGTAAATTTTCAACAAGTGCTTTTGGTGATGATTTAAAAAATGGTAATGTTACTTCAGGCGAAATTGTTGAAAAAACATTATTAGGTTTTGTACCTGTAAACATACCATCTACATCTGTTAGATATTGGAATAAAGCAAATTTAAGCGTTGTTGTTGTTGTTTGGAGACATACTACAGTTGGTACTACTAAAACGATTGAAGTAATTAATTGCGAAAAAGTAAAATTACCTTTATAATTTTCTATATAACATTTCAGAAAAAGCTACTTGTTTTTGCAAGTAGCTTTTTTTATGACTAAAAATGAATATAATTGCTTTAAATAAGTTATAAAAATAATGATTACACCACTTCAATTAGTTTCAATTACAGATTTTATTTTAGGAGCTTTATGCCTTTTTTTAGCAGGAATACTTTTTGGTAAAACGCATCAATTTTCTATTTCAAAACCTTCGTCAAAGTTAGTATTGTTTATTTTCTTTGTAGGAATGGCAGCATTTATGGGTGGTTTGGATCATGGTTTTTTTCAACCAATAGATCAAAGATTTATTCCTACTACTTTAACTTATTTATTTATTGCCTTGGCAACTTTCTTTTTGTTTAAATATACGATTCAAACATTTTTTAATGAAAAAACAGGCAAAATACTTTCAATTATTGCATATTTACAATTGGTATTTTTTGTGGTAAGTTCATTTTTCTTGCACAATTTTTTATTAGTAATTGCTAATTATTCACCCATACTAATGCTGTTT
>CAIUQQ010000345.1 GCA_903901345.1 uncultured Bacteroidota bacterium
AAATACTGCGTCATCATCAACTAAAAAAAGTTGTGTTTTACTTGTGTTCATTTGTATCGTTTTTTATTTTGTTAAAAGCTTCTTGCAATTCAATGTTTGAGTGATAATATACATTTTCAAGCTCATTTACTAGTGCATGTAGTTCTTCAGACATATGTTGATTATGAGCAAATTCATGCACTTTTCTCGCCATATTTTCATAATCAGAACTCATACCCATAATGGCAAATGAAGGAATCATTTTATGAACCGATGCTTTTAAAGTTTCCCAATCTTTATTAGCATAACTGGTTTTCATAGATGATATTAATATTGGTGTTTGCTCCAAATATAATGAAATCATTTCCATCATTAGTATAGGATTTGATTTTGTTCTGTGTTTTAAATATCCTAAATCTATGTATTTCACTTTACTATTTATTATAGTTCTAGAGTAATCTTTAACAATTGTATCTATATTTGTTGGTTTTTTTATTAATCCAATTATTTTATTGTATAATATTTTTTCATTTATTGGCTTTGCTACATAATCATTCATACCTACTGCATTACATTTGGCCAAATCTACTGTAGTAACATCTGCAGTTAATGCCATAATTGGTATTTTTAAATTCATTTTTTTACGAATATAATCAGTTGCTTCAAATCCGTTCATTTCTGGCATTTGTAAGTCCATAAGAATTATATCATATGTGTTCTTTTGTAATTTTCCAATGGCTATTTTACCATTACTTGCAATATCACATTCAAATCCAAAATCATCTAATAAAGTGCGCATTAGTAATTGATTCAATGCAATATCTTCTACTACTAAAACTTTAATATTTTTTATTTCTCTATCAATTTCTAAATCATTGGAAACTAATTCAGCTTCAGAATTTGTTTTAAAAAAATCAAGTGTAAAGCTAAATGTTGAACCCATGTTAATTTCACTTTCCACATTGATAGTTCCATCTTGACTTTCTACTAATTGTTTTACAATGGCTAAACCTAATCCTGTTCCTCCATAAAGTCTTGAAGTTCCACTTGTGGCTTGTTGGAAATTTTCAAAAATTCTTCCTTTTTTATTTTCTTTAATTCCTATTCCAGTATCAGAAACTGCAAATTGAATGACAACTTTTTCATCGTTTTCAGATAACATTTTTATACTTATTTTTATAAAACCTTTATTGGTAAATTTAACTGCATTACTTACTAAATTCAAAATAATTTGATGTAAACGCAAAGGATCTCCAAGTAATACTACTGGAATTTTATGGTCGTATTCCTTTATAAGCAATAAGTTTTTTTCTTCAATTTTCGGTTCAAATAAATGAAGCATAGCCGAAATGGAAGCTGATAATTTAAATGGTACTTTTTCAAAAACCATTTTACCAGCATCAACTTTTGCTAAATCTAAAATATCATTTATTAATACTACAAGTGCGTCACCACTCATTTTAATAGCTGATAAATATTCGATTTGCTTTGGAGTTAATTCCGTTTTCAAAACCACTTTTGTAAAACCAATAATAGCATTCATTGGAGTTCTTATTTCGTGACTCATATTACTTAAAAATTGCTGTTTTGCTTTTACAGCATCTTTAGCAATTCTAGTTGCTTCTTCGGCTTTACTCTGAGCTTCTTCGGCTATAATAGTGGCTAACTCAGCAAATACTTTTGCCTCGGTAAGTTCATTTTCAATAATTTTTTGTTCTGTAATATCTCTTGCTACAACTACAGCTCCCATAATTTCTCCTTGATCATCTTTATAAACAGAACCATTGAACAGCACATCAGTTAATTTATGGTCCTTAATTGTTAACGGATAATCTACCACAAAACCATTTTCAAACACTTGTAAATATCCTTTTCTAGCTTTTTCTGGTTCCGTAAAATAATTACAAAAATCAGTGTCTATTAAATGCTCTCTTGTAAAACCAGTAACTTTAACAGAGGCATTATTCATATCAGTAATTTTACCTTTAAGGCTAATTACAAACAAAGGATCAAAACTAGCTTCAATCAAACTTCTAGCATACTGCGATGCTAATTTTTCAGTATAATTAATTGCTTCTAATTCGCGGTTTAATATTTCTCTTTTATTTTTTTCTTTATTTTCAAAAACAAGTTCTTTATTGGCAATCGCTAGTTCAAATGCCCGTTTATCTTTTTCTTCATTTTGAAAAATAAGTTCTTTATTGGCAACAACTAATTCTGCTGCTCGTTTTTCTTTTTCTTCCACTTCGTGTGCAAGTTCATTGTTTGCAATTTCTAATTCAGCAGCAAGTTTTTCTTTCTCCTCATCTTGAAAAACCAATTCTATATTTGCTAAACCTAATTCAGCGGCTCGTTTTACTTTTTCTTCATTTTGGTGTGCCAATTCAATATTTGCTTTGGCTAATTCACTTGATAATGTTTGCTGATAGACCAAGTTTTTGTTTTTTTTCAAAATCTGTTCTGTAACATCAGTAAAAATAACAATTATTCCAATTACAGCTCCATCTTTTTGTTTGAGAGGCTGGTAAGTACAATTTAAAAAACTTTTTTCAGATTTATTTTCAGAAACTATAATAAATTCATATTCATTTAAATAATAAGGTTTAGCACTTGATACAACATTATCCAATACCGCTCTAAAACCTTGTTCTTCTAGCTCTGGGAACAAGTTAAAAACTGATTGACCAATAACGCTTTTATCAACTCCTATTGCTTTAAAATAATAATCATTTGCAAAATCTAATATGTAATTATTACCACTAATTATACAAATGGAAATAGGCACTTGCCTAAATATTTCATAGGCATCTAATTCTTTAGTAGTCATTATTAATTTATTTGTATTAAATTGAGTATTCTAAATTAGTTTAAGGAATAATATTTCCAATTTCTTCAATTGGGCTGCGCCTTTTATCTTTTAAGGATTTAAAATGTGAAGGAGTTAAACCAGTAATTTTTTTAAATTGATTTGATAAATGTGCAACACTACTATAG
>CAIUQQ010000346.1 GCA_903901345.1 uncultured Bacteroidota bacterium
AAATGCTTTTGTTATCGTTACTCCATTGAAAATTTTCAATTGGATAATCAAAATTACTTTTGCCCGTAATTTCTTTAATTAATAAGTCTTTGTTTAACAAATCCATGCAAACCAATCTATTCAAATCACTTTCATTTCCTTTGCCTTGCATACTTAACCAAAGTATTTTATTTCCATCGGGTGAAAACTGCGGATTTCTGTCATAACCTTCGTTCAATGAAGAAATATTTGAAGTTTGTTTTGAAATTAAATCATATAAATAAATATCGCTATTGGTTGAAATAGCTTCAGCAGTTCCTGTTAATTTTCTGCTATCATAAGCTAATTTATTACCTTCAGGATTCCAATTAAATTCATCATCATCGCCATTCGGTTGAAGCGGACAATCAAATTTTTCATTCTTCATGATATCAATTGCACCACCATTGATTTGACCATTTGAGTATGGTACAATAAACAAATGACTGTATGCGTAATCGTGCCAACTATCCCAATGGCGGTAAAATAAACCATCAATAATTCTTGCATTACATTTATCCAAATCGGGATAAATGTCTTTTACTTCTTTATCTATTTTTACATCGGCAGTAAAGGCTATGTTGTTCATTTTTGGCGAGTATTTATAACCACTAATTCCACCAGGAATATTCAACACAAGCGTTTCATCTTTACCATCCAGGTTCATTTCATACAATGCAACATTTCCACCTATTGCTTTTAAGTAACTTATTTTTTTACCATCTGGAGTATACCTTGCACTAAAAGCATTCATTTCAGCATTGGTAATTGCTATTTTATTGCCACCATTGATATCACATTTATATATAATATTGGTACCTTTATTGGCTTTTATATCATAATTTTTAACACCAAAAATTACTGTTTTACCATCTGGAGAAACCTGCTGATCAGAAACTCTGCCTAATTGCCACAATTTTTCTATGCTTAAATTTTGCTGCGCAAAAGAAGTTGAAAAATTGATACTAAATAAAAAACAAATGGCAAATAATTGATTAGAAAATGAAGTCTTTTTCATAAAATATTTTTTTTACGAATAACGAGAAAGTAGCTTGGATATAAAAAATTATTTTTTGTTCAATAAATATTCCATGACGCTAATTGGGATTAAAAGGCATGTGAGTGCATATATGGTATCTTCAATTGGAATAGTATAAATACGCAAACCTATTATTTCATTGGTGTTGTAGCCAACTACAGGCTCAGGAGTTATTGCACCAGTAAGCACACCATTTACCAATAAAAATGGAATTAAATGAACAAAATAGGCCATCCAAAAATAAGCCATGTACGATTTTTTAAAATAGAACTGATGCAAAAGCAATAAAGCCAATGCCAATGCACAATTTACCAAAGTATACGTTTTATCGTTAAATAAAACACAAGCAACAACAAGTAAAACTATAAATGTGTAATTAATTATTGATACAAATGGTTGGAAGAATTTATCAGAAAAATATGCTTTGATACATGCATAAATAAATACGCTTGCAAAAGGAACAACTATAAAAAAAAGCCATTCTTCAATTGGTAAATCATTGAAACGAAAAGGTAAAACATAATCG
>CAIUQQ010000347.1 GCA_903901345.1 uncultured Bacteroidota bacterium
AGTGGGCTTGAAAATTGTAAAAAACAGAAAATTGAAAAAACAAATTACGTTAATAAACGCAAATGAAATAGGATAGGTTAGGATAAAATAAAGGGATTATTTGAACACTTTTTTATTTAAAAAAAAATGTATTTGAAGTATTGAAACATTAAAATAAATAGCAAACTTTCAGCGCAGTGTATATTTTTATCCTAAATCGCCTAATTGAGGACGAATGATAACTTCTTCTACCACTGCATTTTCCGATAAGTTATAAATATTCCAAATGGTATTGGCTATGTCTTCCGGTTTTACAAATCTTTTAGCAGGTAAATCAGTGCCATCCCAACTGCTAGTTAAAGTAGCACCAGGCAAAATTGCAGTTACTTTAACATTATGTTCCATTAGCTCTTCACGCAATACTTTGGTCATGCCAAGCATTGCAAATTTACTAATGCTATAACTGCCACCATTTGGATATGCAATAATACTTGCCGTGCTACAAATATTGAAAATATAACCTTGTTTATTGGCTTTCATGCTTGGAACTATTTCACGTGTTAAGTGATAAGCACTAGCCAAATTAGTGTTAATTTGTTGCTCAAAAATTCCATCTTTTTCTTCTAAAATACTTCCTGGAATAAATACACCTGCATTATTAATTAACACATCAATAGTTTCAAATTCTAACAACACATCACTGGCAAAAGCTTGCACAGCTATTTTGTCGCTTACATCTACCGAAGCTATTAAAAATCGTTGGTTTTCGTATGTATTCCAAAGCTCCGCTTTAAATGCATTTATTTCTTTTTCGTTGCGTGCACAGCCCGCAATATTAAACCCATTTGCTGCAAATAATTCGGCCAATGAGCGACCAATTCCTTTTGTTATTCCTGTAATTAATACTGTTTTACTCACGCTCCTATTTGTTTAATATTTGGCTATTTTAATATTGAAATTTTTGTTGCCTCCGGCAATATTTATTATATACATACCAGCACTTAATAATTCAGAATTGATGCTTGTTGAATTCTGCTGATTATTGAATTCCAACACCTGCTTTCCTTGTAAATTATAAACTGTAACTTGGTAATTTTCATTGCTAGGAACTTGTATATTCAAAGGCTCATTTGAACTAGCAAATCCTTGTGAATTGATGATCTTAATTAACGAAGCATCAAATACCTCATCAATAGAAACTGATGGTATAAACTTACGGTTGAAAAATGAGTTTTTTATGGTTGCATAATGGTATTTATTATAAAGCAAACTATCAGCTTGAATAAACAATTTGGCAAACTCGGGTATTTTCATATTTGATTGCATCGAAGCCATGGCAGTAAGTAATAATGTAACTGTGGTATCCAAACCTATTTGCTCAGCAAAATCAGTAACTGCACCACTCCAAATGACAGATAAGCCATAGCGTTCCAATACAAAATCATCAACATAGTTTTTACTATTAAAAGTATTTCTTCCATTCCATGTTTGATTTCCGTCCCAATTAAAAACTTTGCGCCAATTATAATCGCTTAATTTCCTTGAATAAATTACTGCTAAAATATCGCTATTACCTTCGTCTATTCCTATTCTTTCCTCCCCATCTACAGTGTTTGGTGCTATATAAAAAGCTGTTGCATGGCCGTATTCATGCACTATCACATCGGCATCTTCTGCATCAGGAATACCCCCAATTCCAAGTATTAAATAAGGGTCTAAATCAGAAAATTCAAAACGAGAACCTTCGCCAAAATCACCTAATGCATCCACCCATAATTGGTTTTGAATATTGGTAAAACCTAAGCTTTGAATATATTCTTGAAAATGTTTGATGTGATATAAAGCCATTTCTTGTTTAAAAATATCAGTATTTCTAGTAACTATTAAACTATCTTTATATTTGGTAGAAAAGGGTGCCACATTTGGCGCAAAAATATCTTTTATTAAAACGTATTTATTTTCAGCTAAATAATTCCCAGCACTGTCCATTTTTAAACTTAATAGCAAATCTTTCCTTTCGTTATTTAATGAAGGAGTATCTAATTTGTTATAGTTTAAATATGGTGCTACATACTCGCTTCTAGCGGTAGTAAGTGGATCAGGGTTAAATATTTTTACTAAAACATTGGTGTCGGTTTTACCTTTATTTAAGCTTTTAATATTTTCATAAATCAATTGATTATCTAACGTAAAAAGTTGCTCTTTATTGCCTAAAATATTTTTTTTGCATGCAGTTAATTTATTGCCATCAAAAGCCCAAAATTCATTATTTTGTATTGCATTAGTTGGAAGATTTTTGTTTCTTAAATCTACTAAATCATTGATAATATTTATAATTTCAGCTTGATTATTGATAGCTATTTTTATGTTCGATTGATAAATTTCTGAACCAATATATGTTTGTATAAACTGGTAATGTGTTCCCACTAAACTTTGGTATGTATTGGTCAATTTTAATTCACAATTTTCTACCTGTAATTCCTTTGTATTGTCTAGTAAATGTTGCTTTGCAATGCTACTTAAATCTATGTTTGTTTTAGCCAAAGAAGTTGAATTATTTAAGCTAATTCTTTTTACTGGAATAAAAACTTTGGCCGATTTATTACCTAAATATTTAGCAAAATTTGTTTGCTGAGCAATCGCAAATGGAGCATAAATAATGCTTAATATTAATAATAGTTTTCTCATATAATTCCTATAAACTTTATTTGACAAATTCCAGCTTCATTTAGTTGCTTTAAAACTTCATCGGCTTTGGATTTTCTCACTTCAAATATAAAACTGTTTGTATTTAAATCGTTATTAGGATATAATTTAATACCATTGTTTTTACCAACCTTGTACAAATGATTGTGCAATATGAATTCTGCCTCTACTTCATATTGTTCTATTACTTGTTTTTCTAAAATTTTAGCATTGGTTAAAGCTTCAATTCCCGCTCCATGATAAGCGTTTATTAAGCCTGGAACTCCCAATAATTTCCCTCCAAAATACCTAACCACCACTATCAAAACATAAGTTAAATCTTTTTGTAAAATAGCTCTTAATATTGGCTTTCCAGCCGTGTTTGCCGGTTCTCTGTCGTCTGAACTTTTCTGAAATTCTTTATTTGCACCAAGCACCATAGCCCAACAATGATGGTTAGCTTGCGAATGTTCTTTTTTTAATTGCTTTACTATTTCTTTGCCTTCATCTTCTGTTTTTATTGCATAAGCAAAACCAATAAACTTACTTCCTTTGTCTTTAAATTCGCCTTGCGAATTGCTTTCAATGGTTAAATAGGTATCGGAAAATAACATATATAAAACTAAAATTTTATAGCAATTAATGCAATAGCTGTTAACGACAACACCAAACCTAGGATGTTTTTTGAATTCAGTTTTTCTTTAAAAAACCAAACAGAAACCAATGTACTTACCGCCACAATTCCAATATTATTGATGGGGAAAATTGTTGCGCTAGCAGCAGGAAAGTAACTTAAAGTTTTAACTAAAAATAACATGCTAAAGTAGTTTGGAATACCAAGTAAAATTCCCCAATAAACATTTTTAAAAGCTATTTTTTCATTTTTAAAAAGTACCAAATAACTCAAATAAATAGCTCCAAAAACAAATGCAATACTAAAAACAGTGGTAATAATATAAGCTTCACTCACTGCGGGAATAAACTGTTTTTGAATAAAATTTAAAGTAGTATCAATAATGCCGCTACCAACAAAAACAATTGTTGGTAGTACCCATAAATTTTTAGTTTTAGTTTCGCCATTTTCATGCTTTCTGCTAATAAAATATACTGCTAACAGCGATAAGATGATTCCTGTAATTTGAAAAAAAGAAAGACTTTCACTAAAAAATATCAGCGCAAATACAATAGGCATTACCACCGAAAGTTTGGCAGAAACCATACTTACTGAAACACCCATTTTTTGGGAAGTTTCGCCAATTGCAAAAAATATACTGATAAACAAAAATCCCAATAAAAACGTGTAAGGAAACCAGTCTTGTTGGTAAAAATTAGTTAATATAACTGGTGTTTCTGTGGTAAATAAATTACCTAAAATAGCACAAGTTATATAGTTAAAAATTATTCCTTGTAATGTATTTACACCTACACGTTCAAAAATTTTAAAAAAACTTACCGTAATAGTAGATGCTAAAATGCTTAAGAGTAAAAATATCATTGATTGGTTTTCGTTAAATTTAATTGGCTAATAGTACATTCATTATTATACCGTCAATGTCTTCTTGTTGAATTTTATTGCCATAAATAAGTGGTGCTTTTATTCCATCATTAATGGTTTTTGGCGAAGTAAAAATGATTGCTTCATCCCATATTTTATTGGCTATAACAGCATTTAATAATTGTGAGCCACCTTCTATAACTAAACTCTGAATTTTAAGTTTATATAATTCATTTAGCATTTCATCAAACCAGTTTTTTTCAAAATCTAATTGGATAAATGTGAGCTTATGTTCCGACTCTTTTTGTATAGAAGTAAATACGATGGTGGGTTCACTCTTGTCAAATAATTTTAAATCATGCGGCAAACGCAAAGTGCTGTCAAGTACTATTCTTGTTGGGTTTCGGCCTGTCCATTCTCTTGCATTTAATGCTGGATTGTCAAACATAGCGGTGTTTGTACCAACCATAATTGCATCTTCTTGTGTTCTCCACCTATGAACCAATCGTTGAACAATTCTATCGGTAATATGGCGTTGAATTTCAAATTCGGCTGCACTTATTTTAGTAGCATCAGGTGCTATATATCCATTAAATGTTTGTGCCCATTTTAAAATTATATATGGCTTTTTTTGTGTTATATATTTGATAAATCGCCTGTTCAAAAACCTGCATTCATCTTCTAAAATTCCTACTTCCACCTCTATCCCTGCATCTTTCAGTTTTTGAATTCCTTGTCCAGCTACTTTGTCAAATGGATCAATCATTCCAATCACCACTTTTTTTATTTTATTTTCAATAATATAATCGGCACAAGGTGGAGTTTTTCCAAAATGATTACAAGGTTCTAAGTTTACATAAAGTGTTGCGGCTGGCAATAAATGCTTTTGTTTTACTGAATTTATAGCATTTACCTCTGCATGAGCTTGTCCATATTTCAAGTGCCAACCTTCACCAATAATGGTGTTATTATGAACTATAACACAGCCCACCAAAGGGTTTGGCGATACTGTTCCAGCACCATTTTGCGCTAGCTCAATACAGCGCTGCATATATATATTGTGTGTTTTCAATTGGGTTGCAAAATAAAGAATTTTGATACGTTTATAGCTTTAATAATGATTTGACTTTTTAAATGGCCAATTCAATGGTTGGATCCCAATAATGCGAAATAAAATTTTGAATTTTATCATCCACTATTATGATTCCTTCGGCTTCTAAACTTTGTTGCATTGCATTGCCACCAAAATGATGTTTTCCTGTTAAAATTCCATTTCTATTTACCACTCGGTGAGCCGCTATTTTTGGAATTAATTGGTGGCTAGCATTCATGGCGTAACCAACAGTTCTGCTGCTTTTGGCGCTTCCCAAATATTTTGCTATTGCTCCATAACTGGTTACTCTTCCATAAGGAATTTGTCTAACCACGTCAAATACATTTTCATAAAAAGTATATTTATTTTCCATTTTTAAGCCAATTTTTGAAAGGCTTTTATCCATCTATCTGGAATTTCATCAGTCAGTGCTATTTCATAATCACTGTAATTGCATGGCACCATAAACGAACCTTCTTGCTCATTTCTGTTCTTAGGATAGGGCACTTCCATCCACCACCTATCGCTCATTTTGTTTTTATAAAATGTAATGTCGTAAGTGCTTTGAATACTTGTATAATATACCATAAAATCATTGCTGTCTTTATTTGGATATTCGCTTTTTCTGTTATTGTAACCATCAATAAAATACCATAACATTTGTGCGGAAAGTTGACTAGTTAAATTGTTTAAATCGTGCGTTGGATTTACATTATAAATTCCAAAACTTTTTAAATCATCGCTCATGCCCGCATAGCGCGCTAATTGACAAGCTTCTTCGCCAGTAAAGCCATTTGCCGAAGGTGAGTTTTGACCATGTGCATCGGCTGCTTTTATTACCGACATGTTAAAAGCCATCATATCGGCATTTCTACAAAATGGCTCTATATCTTGAATTTTATTTCTGAAAAGTCCTAATCTCAGCATATCAAAATTCATGTTTTCAAAAGCATCGTAACTTTCAGGTTCTACAAAATAACTTTGATGCCCAATATGGGCAATATTAAACAAATAATTTTTTGGATGTGCAATAATTCTACTTAAATATCCGCTTTGTAATTCATTGTCATCATCATATTTTAAAGCCACTCGCGCATCTGCTATAAATACATTCATGTTAAAATGTGTTTCTTCGTAAGCAGCATATTGTTGGTAAATATAGTCTTCGCTGGCGCCAATAATTAAGCATAAAACTTTTTGTTTTAAAAGCGTTGCAATGGTTTGTTTTAAGGCATAATATGTATCACTAATGGTGTTTCCCGATACAATATTTCCCAAATCTATCATTTGTAAATCATTTCGGTGTTTTATTAATTGATAAAATTCCAATCTAATGGCATCAGCAGCCTTTGCCGAACCAGCAAAATTGGAACGCAATCTATCGTCACAAACCCCAATAATTGCTAATTGATAATTTGCTAAATTTTCTATTGTTTCGCTAGCAAATGTGGTAGAATAATAAATACTTCTTTGGCTACAATTGATTTTTAATTGTTCGGTTATATGATTTTGTACTGGCTTTAAAAACTCCATGATTTTTATAAATTTATTTTATTTGAAAAATAGTAATAACTATTTGCTTCAAAAATCATTAATTTGTTGGCATATAAAATAAACATATCCACAAACAGTGATTTTAGTAAGCGGTTCAACAGGATTTTTAGGTGCTCATATAGCTTGTAATTTGCTATTACATAGCAAAAAAGTAAAGCTAATAAGGCGCAGTACAGCTAGTTTGGCTGAATTTGAAAAAATATTTAACTATTATTTCAAACATTATAATCCGCAAGCAAAAGATGCTTTATTTCAAACAATTGTTTGGACGGAAGCCGATATTTTAAATATTCCGCAGTTAGAATCTGCCTTTTTAAATGTTACTGAAGTTTATCATTGCGCTGCAATGGTAAGTTTTGCGCAAGCAGATAAATCAATAATGGAAAAAACCAATATTGAAGGAACTGCAAACATGGTGAATTTAGCTTTGCTCAATAAAGTTGAAAAATTCTGTTTTATTAGTTCAATTGCTGCTATTGGAAGAAGCTTTAATGGTGCCACCATTGACGAAAATTGTAAATGGGAAAACAGTAAGTTAAATAGCAATTATGCCATTAGTAAATACAGAGCCGAAATGGAAGTTTGGCGAGGAAAAGAAGAAGGTTTAAATGTTTGTATTGTAAATCCAGGAGTTATTTTGGGTTATGGTGATTTTACCAAAGGTTCCATTGTTTTGTTTAATACTGTTTATAAAGGTTTGCCATTTTACACCAATGGAATCAATGGTTATGTAGATGTGCAAGATATTAGCAAGGTTTGTTATCAATTAATGGAGCAAAATATTTTTGGACAACGGTATATTTTATGCAGCGAAAGTATCAGTATAAAAACACTATTTTACAGCATTGCAAAGCACTTAGACGTAAAACCACCTAAAACTTTAATTACTCCACTGATGGGCGAAATTGCTTGGCGATTATTTGCTATAGTTAGGTTTTTAAAACTTTCAAAATTTAGTTTAACTAAAGAAACTGCTCGTGCTTCGCAAAAGCAATATTTTTATAATAACAGTAAAATATGTTTGGCTTTAAACTTTAATTTTAAGCCAGTTGAACAAACTATCAAAGAAGTTTGCCATCAATTTGCGTTGGATATAGAAGACAAATAAATACATTTTTATAAAGAAATTTAATCTATGATTATTCAATTTAAGCATAAAGAAAAAAATTACGAAGCTGATTTGTCAAAGCCTTTAGATTTGTCAATTCCTTTGTTTAGTGGCACTCAGAATCCAAATGCTTTTCACATCGATAATCCTTTATTTGAACCTATAAAAGTAGGAACTTTTATAGGTTCAGTTTTAGCAGGTGGCGGTTGTAATTGTGAAAATTTAAAACTGAATGCACACGGAAATGGAACACATACCGAATGTGTTGGGCATATTAGTAAAGAGCGTATTACCATCAATAAAACGTTAAAAAATTTTTTTTCCATTGCGCAAGTTATTTCTGTGCTACCGCAACAATTAGAAAATGGCGATTTTATGGTGATGAATGAAAGTATTGCAAAGCATTATAATTCCATGGCCGATGCAGTAATTATACGTACTTTGCCCAATAACGATTCAAAGAAAATGAACCAATATTCGGGGAATAATCCTACTTATTTGGAACCAGCTTTAGGTGAATTTTTGGCCAATCAAAAAGTAAAACATTTGTTGGTTGATTTGCCTTCGGTAGATAGGGAAGAAGATGGCGGTGCTTTGGCAACTCATCATGCCTTTTGGCAATATCCAACTAATACAAGATTAGATGCCACCATTTCTGAATTAATTTTTGTAAATAATGAAATTGTAGATGGCTTTTATTTGCTGAATTTACAAATTGCTTCCTTTGAAAGTGATGCAAGTCCGAGCAAACCTGTATTGTATAAAATAAAAGAATTGTAAGCAAATTAGCTACTTATCAGCTAAATAAGTTTTAAAGTTTTGCTAAATGATAAAAAATGCGGTGAAGTAAAATATTTTTTTATATTTGCACCCCTAATCGCATAAAGGTATCGTGGCCGAGCGGCTAGGCAAAGCTCTGCAAAAGCTTGTACATCAGTTCGAATCTGATCGATACCTCTAACAAAAAAAGCTCCAATTTGGAGCTTTTTTTGTTTCTGAATATATTTTTTATTCCAATACAAAATACAAACCATAAAAAACAATGGTTGCACCTGTGGAAGTAACTCCGTAAAGTATGTAATTATAGGTGTCGTTCATGCTAGGCATAATTAAATTACTGATGCAGCCACCTAGTAAAATGATAGCTCCAAGTGCCATTAATTTAAAGCCTCTTTTAGTTCTTCTTTCCGAAATTTCTTTTTTATTGTTATCGGTTGTAATGTTAGAATCTAAGATTTCTACTTCAAAATTTTCCATTTTTTCCATTTTTTTATATAACAAACATATACATAAAAATGAAATAACAAACATTTGTCATAAAAAAATATAAGAAAATTGGGATTTACTTTATTTTTAAAGTAATCAATAAATATTAGAAGTATTGAAATAATAATAATGGAATTGGTGTTTTTTCGTTGTTGAAAATATTAAATGCCACCAAATTTCTCACGCCACAATTGGTTAAACGATTTTTCTTCCATTTTCGGAAATTCTCTTTCAGGTCCCCAATTGTTTTTGTAAAGTTGCTTAAATGTAAAGTTTTTTAAACTAGTAGAACGGTTTAAGTTTTTACGACTTAGCATGGCTTTTGTCCAAGTGTACCAAGCTAATTTTTCACTTGTAGATTCAACGCCTTGATTCACCGCATCTCTGCGATTTCTTATTATGTGATTACTAATTTCTATTTTAACAGGACATACATCATTGCATTTTCCGCAACTTGTACTGGCATTACTTAAGTGAATGTTTTCTTTTAAACCATGAGCAAGTGGTTCTGTAATTGCACCAATTGGTCCTGTATAATTACTTCCATAAGCATGTCCGCCAATATTTGTAAACACCGGACATACAAAATGACAAGCGCCACATTTGATACAACTTAATGCTTCCCGCTGATCGTGAGATGCCAAAATATTACTACGCCCATTGTCAACCAAAATTACGATAAACTCACTTGGTCCGTCATGTTCATCACTGTTTTTTGGTCCAATTATAGAATTATAAGTTGTTAGTTTTTGACCAGTTCCATAGCTTCCTAATAATGAAAAAAACAAATCTACATCTTGTAAAGTTGGAAGCATTTTATCAATTCCAGCAACTATAATATGAGTTTTTGCAAACGTACTTGTAAGCCTTACATTTCCTTCGTTTTCGGTAATGCAAGCCATTCCGTTTTCGGCTATTAAAAAATTAGCCCCTGTAATTCCAATATCAGCTTTAAAAAAATTGCTGCGCATATAATCTCTTACATCGCTCATCATTTCATGTGCCTCAATGTCGAGTGAAGAACTGATTTTTTGGTTCAGTAAGTTGTTAATTTCTTGCTTCGATTTATGAACAGCAGGTAAAACAGTATGGAATGGTTTTTCATTGAAACCATCTATTATAAAATCGCCTAAATCAGTTTCAAATAATTGATAACCTTTTGAACGAATGAATTCATTTAATCCAATTTCGTTGCAAATAGACGATTTTGACTTAACAATTTGCTTAGCTTGATTTTTTTTGATGATTTGTTCAATTTCATTCAAAGCAGTTTGAGCAGTATCGGCCCAAATTACTTTTCCACCTTTGCGCATCAAATTGGCTTCAAAATCTATCAAATATTTATCTAGATTTTCATTCACACGCCACTTAATATATTTGGCTCTATTACGCGCTAAATCAAGGTTTGAAAACTGTTTGATGGCTCCATTCATGGCATGCTGCTGCTGCATTGCAGCTGCCATGGTTCTGGCTTGCAATTCAGTATTTTTTATGGTTGTTTTTACAGCTTGATGAAATGTTTGTTCCGCGCTCATCTTATTTTACGAATTAAAGTAAAACTTTTTAAAGCTAAAACATTTATTTTGAACATTTTTATAATGGAAAACTAGTTTATTGTTCGCTTTATTAAAATCAATCATAAACTCCACCTTGTTTTACATGTATATCTTGGTATAATTGCATGGGTATAAAATTTTATTCCAATTTATAAATTGAAGTATGAAACAACTTTTCAGAAAAAAAAATGTATCACAAATTTTAATTGAAGCCAACAAGGCTGAACATGGCAGCCATCAATTACATAAAACATTAACTTTACGCGATTTAACTGCCATGGGAATTGCTGCAATTATAGGCGCAGGTATTTTTAGTACCATTGGAAATGCCAGTTTTATGGGTGGTCCCGCGGTTATTTTATTGTTTGTTTTTACTGCTATTGCTTGTGGTTTTTCGGCCATGAGTTATGCCGAATTTGCTTCTTCTATTCCTATCAGTGGCAGCGCTTATACTTATGCGTATGCTTCGTTTGGTGAAATAATAGCATGGATAATTGGCTGGGCTTTAATTTTAGAATACGGAATTGGAAACATTGTAGTAGCTATTAGTTGGAGCGATTATTTTACGGGTTTATTAGGCGGTTTAAATATTCATATTCCCGATTATTTAACCATGGATTATTTAACTGCAAAAGCAGGTTTTGAAAATGCAAGTTTGCTTTTAAGCAAAAATGAAAAATTAACTTTTGCTTTATCTGAACAATACAGCGCTTGGAATACTGCGCCTTCCATTGGCGGTTTAAAACTAATTTTCGATTTGCCTGCTGTTGCCATTGTTTTAGCCATTACCGCTTTAATATACCGTGGTGTGCATGAAACAAAAAAAGCCAGTAATATTTTTGTAGCCATCAAATTATTTGTGATTGTTTTGGTAATAATAGTTGGTGCTTTTTATGTAAATCCTGATAATTGGAGTCCATTTATGCCAAACCATTTAACAGGAGTTTTACAAGGAGTTTCATCCGTTTTCTTTGCATATATTGGTTTTGATGCATTAGCAACTACAGCCGAAGAATGTAAAAACCCAGAACGCGATTTACCAAAAGCCATGATTGCTTCCTTAATTATTTGTACTGTTTTATACATTCTTATTTCACTCACTTTAACCGGAATGATTAGTTATAAAGAGTTAGCAGTTGGCGATCCTTTGGCTTTTGTTTTCGAAAAATTAAATGTAGGCTGGATGAGTGGAATAGTGGCTGTAAGTGCTGTAATAGCTATGGCTTCGGTGCTGTTGGTTTTTCAAAATGGGCAGCCAAGAATTTGGATGAGCATGAGCAGAGATGGTTTATTGCCCAAAAAATTCAGTAAAATTCACCCTAAATTTAAAACACCTTATTTTTCTACTTTAGTAACGGGTGCTTTGGTGGCAATTCCTGCTTTATTTTTAAATTTAAAAGAAGTAACCGACTTAAGTAGTATTGGAACTTTGTTTGCTTTTGTATTGGTAAATGCTGGTGTAATTCAAATGGAAACGCATAAAAATCCTGATCATAAAGGTTTTAAAGTTCCTTATATTAATGGACGAATTATTATGCCTTTGCTGTTTTTAGTAAGTATATTTATGTTCATTATTTTTGATGAAAACAAAATATTTTTAAACTTTGATATTGCCCTAAATTTTCCTGCTTACAGTTTTTGGATATTGTTTGCGGCCATTTCAGTATTTAGTTTTTTACACCGTTTTTCATTGTTGCCAGTATTAGGAATGGTAACAAACTTTTACCTAATGACACAGCTTAATAAAAGCAATTGGATAGCCTTTGG
>CAIUQQ010000348.1 GCA_903901345.1 uncultured Bacteroidota bacterium
AGCCTGAGATTACACCCTCTGAACCTGATCAAGGTAATGCTTGCGAAGGAAATAGACCACCAATGTGTTTTTTATAATTTTGCTGGCCGCAAACACATTTTGGGTTTTACATTCAGAGTTAGATAAACAATTTTATAGCCTTTAACAGCCCCTGTTATTGGTTTTGTTTACCGTAGAAACTGACTAAGTTCAATTAATAATTTTGCAATGTTCTATTTTCCGTCACTTTGCGTTGCATTTTTTGTTGATAGCCGCACTGCTATCAACTTCAAAATGCGCCTTAATTGACAAAAAATAAAATCATAGCAATTCTTATCAATCAAACATAGACAGCTTCTGATTCAATTTTACAGAAATGTTAAAAAAAACAATTATTTTATCCAATTTATTGGCGTTAAGCCAAATTAGCTTTGCACAAACTGATTCGCTCAACTCAAAAAACATGCAAGAGTTTGTAGTAAAAGGAATCAAAGCAAATGTAAATTTACCCATTACACAAACCACGCTCGATATCAAACAAATAGCGCAAAAGTATTATGGAGCTGATATTCCTTCGCTCATTAACACAACACCATCCATCAATGGTTATAGTGATAACGGAATGGGAATTGGGTACAGCTTTTTTAGGTTAAGGGGAATGGATCAAACCCGTGTTAACACAACGGTTAACGGAATTCCGGTAAATGATCCCGAAAATATGGGCGTTTACTTTAATAATTTTGCCGATTTGGCAAGCAGTGCCGAAAGTATTCAAATACAAAGAGGAGTGGGAACTTCTACCAATGGTGTGGCTAGTTTTGGTGGAAGTGTAAATATTTTAACTAAAAACCTGGCTTCCAAACAATCGGCAACGATTAATTTTGGACTGGGTTCATTTGGATCGAGCCGTGCTACTTTGGAATATCAAAGCGGAATAATCAAAAACAAACTGGCTTTTTATGGTAGAATAAGTAACTTACAAACAAACGGTTATAGAAATAATTCTGGCGCTAAAATTACAAGTTACCTATTTAGTGCAGGCTATTTTTGGAAAAAGTCGGTTTTAAAATTAAATATTTTTGGCGGCTATGCCGAAAACAAACTAGCATATAATGGAATTGATGCAAATACTTTAAATTCAAACAGAACATTTAACCCGTTGGTAAATGGTGAAAGCGATGCGTTTAAACAAACATTTTACCAACTACAATATTCGAATCAAATAAATAGCAGGAGTAATTTTACTTCTTCGGTATATTTTGTAAGAGGCGAAGCCCCTAATTTTCAGTATTATGGAAGTTTTGCAAACGAATATTTGAATTTGCCAATTCATAACAACGATAGTGGATATCAAGCCATGACAAGCTACCGCTTAAATCAGTATTTTGTGGGTGCATTTGTTAATTATCAATACAAAACGGGTAAATGGGATTTGATGGCAAATATGCACGCCAATTCATTTAAAGGAGAACATTTTTTAGAAGTTCAAAGCATTGAAAGCTTTAATCCTGCCTTTAAACCAGGGCAAAACGCATTTTTCAATACGGGTTATAAAAACGAAGTAAGTGGAAATGTAAAACTTAACTATTCAATTTCTAGTAAAACTAATGCTTTTGGAGATATTCAAGTTAGAAATGTAAGCTTTAATTACACGCCTCAAATTATGGAATACAGAACTGTTTATGGTTTAAACAATGATAATTTATTGGTAGAAAACATGAATTGGACTTTTGTGAATTATCGAATAGGTATAAAACATCAATTTAATAAACACATCAATGCTTATGCTATGTTTGGGCGCAGTAATCGTGAGCCAGCTAGGGTTGATTATTTTAAAGACGAGCATCCTTACAGCAATATAAAACAAAGCGACATTCATCACGAAACCGTAAACGATTATGAATTAGGCGCAAGTTTTAACAACCAAAAACTAGCTATCAACGCAAATTTGTTTTACATGGATTTTGAAAATCAAATTGCATCAACCGGAAGTTTAAATACTTATGGCGTTGCCATCAATACCAATGTTGGCGCAAGTGTGCGCAAAGGAATAGAAATAGATGGAATTTGGAAGCTGCATAAAACGATTTGGTTAACACATAGTTCAGCATTTAGCCAAAACACCATTAACAGCATAAACCTTCATTACTTTGACGCAAATACTTATGCCGATACTGTAATTACTAAGAAAAACGCAACTGCGACATTATCACCTTCGACAATCATAAATCAAGGAATTAGGTTAATTCCTTGCAATTGGTTTTATGCAGAACTTAATTACCGTTTTGTAAGCATGCAATATCTAGACAATAGTGAAGATAAAAATGTAAGTATTGCCAATTATAATTTGATGGATTTAAAGTTTGGAATCAATTTAAAACAATGGGTTAAATATGGAGAATCAAGCATAAGTGTTCAAGTAAATAATTTAACGGATCAGCTTTATACACCATCAGGAACCGTTCAAAGTTATACCAACTACCTTGATGGTCAAGGAAAAGCTACAACTGTACCATTGTTTTTTCCAGCAGCTACTCGCAATATATTTGTAGGATTAACCTGGAAATTCTAAAGTTTTCTTGTCAGAAAAATATAAATAAGAAGTCTATAAAATAAAAAAACCGCTCGTGGCTAATGAGCGGTTTTTTAATTGAACAAAATTTAAGCCTATGAAAAACTATTTAATTAGTTAGTAGCCGACACAAATTTATAAATACAAATCAATAAAACAACTGTTCACATAAAAAACTATGCAATTAGGCAAACAAAAATTGTAGCAACATAAAAGTCAATATAATAATTATTAATTGCCAGAATTTTCCATCAAATAAGCTTTTATAAATAAATCTAAATCACCATCCATTACCGCTTGAACATTACTTGTTTCTGTATCTGTTCTTAAGTCTTTTACCAATTTATAAGGGTGCATTACATAATTTCTTATTTGGCTTCCCCATTCTATTTTTCGTTTACCAGCTTCTGCTTTGTCTTTTTCTTCATTTTGCTTGCGCAATTCTATTTCATAAAGTTGAGATTTTAGCATTTTCATTGCCCTGTCTTTATTGGCACTTTGCGACCTATCTACCTGACAAACAATAACAATACCGCTAGGCTTATGCGTTAACTGAACTTTAGTTTCAACTTTATTTACGTTTTGACCACCAGCACCTCCCGAACGAGAAGTTTGAATTTCTATATCCGCATCTTTAATATCTATTTCAATGGTATCGTCAATAATTGGATAACAATAAACCGAAGCAAAACTTGTATGTCTGCGGGCATTGCTATCAAAAGGAGAAATACGCACCAAACGATGCACACCACTTTCACCTTTTAAAAACCCATAAGCAAATTCACCTTCCACTTCTATAGAACATGATTTTATTCCAGCGCCATCGCCTGCTTGTTCATCCACAACAGCGGCTTTAAAACCTTTTTTATCGGCATACATAATATACATACGCATCAGCATTTCTGCCCAATCTTGGCTTTCAGTTCCTCCTGCTCCAGAATTAATATTGATGATGCAATTAAACATATCTTCTTCACCACTGAGCATGTTCTTCAACTCTAATTCTTCCACTATTTTACAAGTTTCCAAATAGTTTAAGTTCAGTTCTTCTTCACTAACTTCATTGGCCTGATAAAATTCGTAAAGCACTGCCAAGTCTTCCACTTTAGCCAGTGCGACATCGAATCCTTCTGTCCAAATTTTCTTTTGTTTAATGCCTTTTAGCACTGCTTCTGCCTTTTTAGGATTGTCCCAAAAGCCAGGTTCTAAGGTTAAATCCTCTTCTTCTTTTATTTGTTGTAATTTAAAAGCAACGTCAAAGATACCTCCTCAGCGCAAACACTCTTTCGTCTAAATTTTTTAATTGATCACTTGTCATAATTGCAAATGTAAATTTTTTTAGCCACAGATTTCACAGAAGCCACAGATTTTATTAAAGATGTAATAGCTTTTAAAAGGCAATTTTTTCAGTTTTCTAACCTTGTAATCTTTTAATTCAATCCCACTTATCAACATTTTTTAACCAAAACAGTAAAAATAACCTACATTTGCCGCTTTAATGGGAAATATAGTAGCAATAGTAGGAAGGCCAAATGTTGGCAAATCAACGCTTTTTAATCGTTTAACTGGTAACAAACACGCCATAGTTGACGATTTTAGCGGAGTAACACGTGATAGACATTACGGAAAAGCTGAATGGCTTGACAAGGAATATAATGTAATTGACACTGGAGGATACGTTCCAAATAGTGCCGATATTTTTGAATCAGCAATTAGAAATCAAGTAAAAATAGCCATTCAAGAATCGGATGTGTTATTGTTTATGGTGGATGTATCAGTAGGAATTACCGATTTAGATACAGAATTGTCGCTGATGCTTCGCAAAAGCAAAAAACCAGTTTTATTGGTTGTGAATAAAGTTGACAATTCAAACCGTCAATTAGATGCGCACGAATTTTGGGCTTTAGGTTTCGATAATATTTATAATATTTCATCTGCAAGTGGTTCAGGAACTGGTGATTTGCTGGATGAGGCAATGAAACATTTAACTTTTGAAGACCAAGATATTGATGCCGATGAAGTGGAATTGCCAAAAATTGCCATTGTTGGCAGACCAAATGTTGGAAAATCTAGTTTAATAAATGCATTGCTTGGGCAAGAAAGAAACATTGTAACCGATGTAGCTGGAACCACTCGCGATGCCATAAACTCACATTATAAATTATTTGATAAAGAATTTGTGTTGGTTGATACCGCAGGAATTCGCAGAAAAAACCGCGTAACAGAAGATTTAGAATTTTATTCTGTAATGCGAAGTATCAAAGCTTTAGAAGATTGTGATGTAGTAGTTTTGGTAATTGATGCAACAGTTGGATTAGATAATCAAGACATGAACTTGGTAACTTTAGCTGTAAAAAACAATAAAGGCTTAGTAATTTTAGTAAATAAATGGGATTTAATAGAAAAAGACCATAAAACTTCGTTAGAGTTTGAAAAAACCATTCGCGAAAAACTAAAACCATTTGATGATGTGCCAATCGTTTTTACATCGGCTACCACAAAACAACGTATTTTTAAAGCAATAGAAGAAGCGTTACATGTTTACGATAACAGAAAACGTAAAATTTCAACTAGTAAATTCAACGATTATATTCTTGAAAAAATTGAAACGTATCCGCCACCAAGTGTAAAAGGTAAGTTTGTAAAAATAAAATATGCTACGCAATTACCAGGCAGAAGTCCAAGATTTGCGTTTTTCTGTAACCATCCACAATATGTTACAGACTCCTACAAGCGTTATTTGGAAAATAAAATCAGAGATGAATTTGATTTTGTAGGCGTGCCAATTATTATTTATATGAGAAATAAATAAAAAAAATTTTGTTATTAACAAATTAGTCATATATTTGCCACCGAATTAGAAACTCACTTAATTAAACAAATCAAACAAAATGAAAAAAGTATTATCAATCGTTGCCGCTTCTGCTATGTTAGCTATCGTAGCTTGTGGTCCTTCTGCTGAAGAAAAATTAAAAATGGAAGCTGCTCATCAAGCTGATTCAATCGCTGCTGCAACTCGCGCTGCTGATTCATTAGCTGCTTTAGAAGGAACTATGGTTCCTGATTCAACTGTTGTTGATACAACTGTTGCTGTTGAAGCTGCACACTAATTTTTTTTCTTTTAAACAGAAATCAAATTTAAAAAAGTGCCATCCCGAAACGGATGGCATTTTTATTTTACAACATTCTGAATTACAACGAATAAAAAAGTTAATTATTTGCGAATAACTTTTTTTATTTTTATAAAAAAAAGTACATTCGCAGTCCTAAAAAAATAAGCTCATGGCACAACGTACATACCAACCATCGGTAAGAAAAAGAAGAAACAAACACGGTTTCCGTAAAAGAATGGAATCGGCTTCGGGCAGAAAAGTTATTGCTTCTCGTAGAGCACGTGGAAGAAAAAAATTAACAGTTTCTGACGAAAGACGTCACAAGAAATAGAAAGCCTTATCCCGAGTTTTACTCTATAGGATTAGAATTCGGGATTTGTTTTTTATTTTATCACACATCGTATTTGATTAATGCATGTGTTTTTTTTGTTTGTAAACCAACCAATCTAAAAATCACTTAAACAGTCCTTGTTTTATGATGAATTATAGTTTTCCCAAACAAGAAAAAGTGATATCACTAAAAATAATTGAATCACTTTACTCCAAAGGGAATTACAGTGTTTTTGTCTTTCCATTTAAAGTTTCTATGGTTTTTGTTGCTGAACAGCAAGCTAATTGCCAGGTTTTAATTACTGTTCCCAAACGAAACTTTAAAAAAGCAGTAGATAGAAATAGAATTAAGCGCCAAATCAGAGAAATTTATCGGTTAAATAAGCATTTATTATTGAATAATATTGCATTGCAAAGCAAACAAATTGCCATTTCAATTGCTTATATTAGTAAAACAGACTTAGCATATAAACAGGCAGAAAATTCATTGCAAAAAGTTATTAATTTAATAGCGCTTCACCTTGAAAAAGATCATTCAATTCCCGTTTCTACTATTCATTAAAGGTTACCAACACTTGGTTTCACCCTATTTGCCAAATGCTTGTAGGTATAATCCTACTTGTAGCCAATATGCAATAGATGCAATTACCAAATATGGCATTTTTAAAGGAACTTACTTGGCCATTAAAAGAATAGGTTCTTGCCATCCTTGGGGTGGAAGTGGATTTGATCCTGTTCCTTAATTTTAAAAGTGTTTATTTTATAGAATTTATTTAATACAAAAAATATGAAAACAACAATCATTACATTATCAGTATTATTGGTTATAGTACTGCTTTTTCAAGCATTTAGATACATTACCAAACAACAAGTGGAAGAACAAAAATTTACAGTAGTAAAAAAGTATCCGGAATTTGAAATTCGGTTTTATCCTTCAGCGGTTTTGGCCACTGTTTATTCCAAGGCAAAAACCTACAAAGAGCTGGCTAGTCCTGGTTTTAACAAGTTAGCAGGATATATATTTGGCGGTAACGATAAAGAAACTAAAATAGCAATGACGGCTCCGGTTAGAATGGATATTAATGACAGTAATTCAAGCATGAGTTTTGTTATGCCAGCTAATTATTCAGTTGAGAATTTACCTAAGCCAAATAATGCAAGTGTAGAGGTAAAAAAAATTCCGGAAGAATATGTAGCCGTTATAAAATTTGGCGGGTTTGCCTCTGATGAAGACATAAAAATTTATTCTGAAAAACTTCAAAAACTACTTTTACAAAACGACATTATAAGTCAAGGGAACTATCGGTTTTTAGCCTATAATCCCCCATTTCAATTAATTAGAAGAAGAAATGAAATTATAGTAAGCGTAGACTGGAAGCAATAAGAACTAACAGACAATAGTAAAAATTTTCTTGTAACAATATTTCCTATTGCAAAGCGGCTGATTACACCATATATTTGATGAAGCTTTTATAATAAAATCTGCCATGAAAATACGATTAATTGTTTCCGTTATATTAATAGTTTTGCTTTCGCAAAAATTGTTTGCGCAGCAAAACCAACCATCTTATCAGTTTGAATTAGATAAAGCAACCAATGCTTACAATGCCAAGAAATACAATACTGCAGCGGGTTTATACAAAAAAGTTTATCCTAAAATAAAAGATCCTGATCAAAAACAAAAAGTACTTTTTTATATTGCTGAAAGCTACCGATTAGGAAATAATTACGCCCAAGCTTTTAAGTGGTTTGAAGAGGTAATTAACGCCAAATATCCCGATCCAGTTATCCTTTACAGTTATGGTAATTTGCTAAAATATTTTGAAAAGTACGATGAAGCAAGCCGCACTTTTGGTGATTATTTATTTGAAATGCCAGAAGATTCAAAAGGAAAATTAGCACTACAATCTTGCAATATTGCTCAGCAATGGAAAGCAAATCCTCAAAAATTTACCATTAATAATGTAAAGGAGTGGAATACTGAATTTGGCGATTTTGCGCCATTTTATAGCAATGGAAAAGTGTTTTGGACATCGAGCAGGAAAGAAAGCACCGGAAGTTTGGTTTTTGAATGGACAGGCCAAAAAATGTGTGATATTTTTGAAGCTGATTATACTTCAGGTTTTGGTAAACCAAGCATTGTGCAAGGAAAAATAAACACCAATTATAACGATGGAACTGCAAGTTTAGATTCCACTCAAAACACCATGTATTTTACACAATGTAATGGAACAGAAGGCAAAGGAATTAACTGCAAAATATATGTAAGTTATAAGCAAAATAATGTGTGGGGCGAACCAACTTTATTGCCATTTAATTCCGATAGTTTTAGTTGCGGTCAACCAAGTATTAGTGCCAATGGAAAACAATTGTTTTTTAGCAGTGATATGCCTGGAGGATTTGGAGAAAAGGATATTTATTTAAGCCAGTTTGATGAGGTTAAAGCTGTGTGGCAAACACCCAAAAATTTGGGAAATATGGTGAATACTTTTGACGATGATATGTTCCCGTTTATCAGTGAAAACAACGAACTTTTTTATTCCACCAAAGGAAAAATTGGTTTGGGCGGATTAGATATTTTTAAAACACAAGATTCAGCTAATACGTATAAAGTTCCTCAAAATTTACAGTCGCCAATTAACAGCGGTGGCGATGATTTTGGAATTGCTTATTTGCCTCAAAATGCACAAAAACCAAATGCGCCCATTGCGTTTTTTACATCCAACAGAATGGATGGAATGGGCGATGACGATATTTACAGCATTTCAATTAAACCTTTTGTGTTTTTGGTAAAAGGAAAAGTATTGGAACGTGAAACCAATGCGCCAATTAGTAAGTCGTTGGTAGCTTTAACAAGCAATGAAGGAAAGAATTTATTTACCGTAAATACTACTGAAAAAGGTGAATTTACTGGTGAAATTCCTTTGAATGCTTTGCAATCGTTAATTGCCAATAAAAGCGGATATTTTGCTAGTACGCCCATTCATATTTCAAGCATTGGTTTGCAAAAGGATTCTATTGTGGAATTTACATTGTATTTAGATGCCATTCCCGCACCCGAAGTTGATTTTACTTTACAAGGAATTTTGTACGATTTAGATAAATACGATTTGCGTGCTGAGTCAAAAGTGGTGTTAGATTCCTTGTCCATTATTTTAAAAAACAACCCGACAATAACCATTGAAATTGGTTCACATACCGATAGCCGCGCACCTACTGATTATAATTTAGAACTTTCGAAAAAACGTGCGCAAAGTTGTTTGAATTACTTACTTACCAAAGGAATTGCCAAAGGCAGAATGGTTTCTGTAGGTTATGGCGAAAGTAAATTGTTGAACGATTGCAGCGATGGAATAGATTGTACCGAAGCGGAACATCAGGTGAATAGACGAACAACTTTTAGGGTTTTAAAAACCGATTTTAAACGATAATTAGACAACTATGGATCACATTGAGCCACATTACTTATGGCGAGATATTTATAAAAGTGAGGATGATGAAAACTCCCCATTTTATGAAAAAGAATACAGTGAATTTGATTTTACCAACCAAATTTATAATTACTTAATTCACCCGCAATGGGACGATTTTGGAACCCCAACTTTATACGTAAAAATACTTTTTGCCGATTATGAAAATGGCTTTTTAATAGCTGAATTATTAGGCGAATGGAATGATGCGCTGCATAACGATATTATGTATTTAAAACGTGATGTGATGGAAGTTTTTAACGTTGCTGGCATTGATAAATTTATATTGATTGGCGAAAATGTGATGAATTTTCACACCAGCGATGACAGCTATTACGAGGAATGGTTTCAGGACGTGGAAGAGGAAGGGTGGATTGTAGCACTTAATTTTCAAGAACATGTATTACACGAAATGAAGCAAGCCAATATTGATTATTATATCAATTTTGGTGGTGAATTTGACAAAATGCCTTGGCGAACTTTTAGTCCGTTTCAATTGTATCAAAGAGTAAAAGAAATTATAGGAAGAAGATTGAATTAGTTGATGGTTTATGGACGATAGACCATAGCCTATGGATTAATAAAACTATTTTCCTGTTAAATAAAAAACCACATAGATACATAGGTTACATAGTTTAAAGGCTGTGTTTTCTATGTGCCTATGTGGTTCAAATTTTGTTTTTTTAAACAAGGTCACATAGCATTGCACTTGATTTTAAATTGATTTAAATTGAAGAAATTATGTCTCGCAATGATGTAAACAGAAAAAACAATTTAACAATACAGCAAAAAAACAATTATTTAAAACAATTTAAAGCCAGAAGCTAGCTGCCAGAGGCAAGAAGCCAAAAAAATGAATCAAACTACAGGAATAATAGCTGCATTAATTACTTTAGGTTGTTGGACTATTGGAACGTTTTCGTTTACCAAAGCAGCTAAGTTATATGCGCCAGTTTCGGTTAATAGGGTTCGACTATTATATGCGCTTATTTTATTGAGTTTAATTACTTGTATTATTTATCAAACAAATCCGCTTGTATTGTTTTCAAAACCGGTTGCTATGCAATGGATTTGGTTAGGAATTTCGGGCATTATTGGGCTGAGTATTGGCGATCATTTTGCTTTTACAGCATTCAAAATTTTAGGAAGCAGCCGCACCAGTTTGTTTAACACTTTTGCGCCAGCCGCAGCATTGGTTGGTGGCATTTTTTTGTTGAACGAAAACATCAATTTTATTGGCGTTATTGGAATGTTTATTTCCATTATTGGCATCGCTTGGTTTATAAAAAGCAATGCGCATAACCACGAAGAATTAGACAAAAAACATTTGCTAAAAGGTGTGGCTTATGCAGTGCTTGGTGCGGTTTGTCAAGGAATTGGATTGGTTTTTGCCAAAAAAGGTTTGGTTTTATTTGACGCTAACGGACAAGCGCTTTCGCCTGTTCACGCTACTTGGATACGCATGTTTGTGGGTGTAGTTTTTATTTATGCCATGGGAATTTTTAAGGTAAATGTTTGGAAAGAACTAAAAGATATTAGCACCAATAAAGTGTTTTTTAAACCCATTATTACAGGAACTATTTTTGGGCCAGTGTTGGGAGTAAGCATGTCCATGTTAGCAGCTTCTATGATGAATGTTTCCATAGCGCAAACCATTTTTTCTTTCTTACCTATTTCAGTAATTCTTACCGCCTTTTTCTTAGGAAAAGAAACCATTAAACTTCAATCCATTTTTGCTGCATTACTCAGTATTTGCGGTGTTTTTGTATTGATGTGGCGTGTAGAAATTTTTGGGTTTTTTACAAACATCATTTAGTTTTACATGTAGCTTCGTAGAAGCGATACAACAACAACAAAGTATCACCTCTACGAGGTTTTTATTAGGTGTTTTTGTACTCATGTGGCGAGTGGAAATTTTAGGTTTTTTACAAACATCATTTAGTTTTACATGTAGCTTCGTAGAAGCGATACTATTGTAAAAGTAAAACAAAACCACCAAC
>CAIUQQ010000349.1 GCA_903901345.1 uncultured Bacteroidota bacterium
ACTTCATATTTATGTGTTGAATGGCCTCTTTTGTTGTTGTAGTAAGTAATAAATTCATGGCATTGTTTGTATAAAATATTTCCATCTTTACTTGGCTCAAGATATAATTTATCATATTTGATGGTTCTAAAGAATCTCTCTATATGAGCGTTGTCAGTAGCCCGACCTTTACCATCCATAGATATCTGAGTATTTGGCAACGATTTAACGTAATCAACATATTCATTGCTCGTAAATTGGGTCCCTTGATCGGAATTTATATATTTAGGCGCACCATGTTGATGTACTGCTTCCTTTAGTGTTTCAACCACCCAGCTAGCATCCATTGTATTTGATATGCTCCAACCTACTATAAATTTGCTGTAAATATCAATGATGGCAAACAAATACATAAAACCATATCGCATAGGAATATAGCTGATATCTATGCCCCATGCTACGTTTGGAGCATTTATATTAATTCCTCTCAATAGGTAAGGGAATTTATATTTTGTTTTGTCAATAACCTTAGTTCTGGGCTTGGGGTATATGGCTGCTATACCCATAATTTGCATTAAAGTTCTAGCGTGATCCCGGCCCAAATGATAACCAAGTTTACTTATTTCACCAGCATATCTTCGGGTACCTCGAGTGGGGTCCTCAATGTAGAGTTCGTCCATCATTCGCATAATTTGTAAATCTTCTTCTTTTATGCCTATCGGTCGGTAATAGTATGTGCTTTTGGGGATACTCAATAACTGACACTGATGTTCTACACAAAAGTGTTTATCTTCTTTATTTACAAGAGATTTACGCAAATCTATAGACATCATAGTACTTTTTTTTTAAGCCATTCATTTTCCATTTTTAAGCGACCAATTTGTTCAAAAAGCTCTTGTTCCTGACGGCTCTGATCCTCTTCTTCACGCCTGGTTTTGTTACTAACTCCATTGAAAACATTGGCTTTGTTTTCTAAAAACTCTTTCTTCCAGACTTTGATCTGAACAGGAGAAATTTTGAATTTTTGAGCTAATTCCACAATGGTTAGCTTCTCTTTAATTGCTTCAAGTGCAACGTCTGCCTTAAAGTCGTTCGTGAATTTTCTGCGTTCGCGTTTCATTTCGATGTGTAATTTCGGTTTTTTCTAGATTTTCAACAAGTCCAGTTTTTCCCGACCACATCATATATATGATTTTGAAAATAGCCAATTCCTAAAAACACCTTGACTAAAATTATAATTATGGATTTAAAGAGAGTATCAAGAATACACCTAACAGTTAATTTGGTTTTGATTATAATGTTTTTCCTTACCAAAAGGTATCTACGTCCAAATTATAGTGATATTATTTTAATATCTGCTATTCTTGGGAGCTTGCCAAATCTCATTGGTGCATTTATGTTCAGTCTACTCCCAATAGGCCAAACATTAAAACTTAACTTACATAAAGGACGAAGGATTATTTTAATATGTTCCGTTACGGTATTTGTCATTTTGACTTATGAAGAATTTTTTCCGTATTTTACAGCGTCAAAAACATTTGATTATTTAGATATTATTGCATCCGGAATAGGTTCATCCCTTGCTATTATTTACTACTATTATTTATCCAAAAAGGTTGCTTTAATAAAATAATATCTTGGGGGCAATAATCAATTCAAAGAACTTTATTTTCTAAAAAAAATGAAAGGCTTTGTATTGACATTTCGAGCGTCAAAATAATGAGTAAATATCCAAATGACAATGAAGTTTTTTACCGAGTTTTATTGAAACATAATTGGACTTTAAAAAACCGCATATAACAAGGGTTTGAAACAAGTGGCGGTTCAGTGCTCTGCAGACACATTTGCGGTAAGTCAAAGTTTGGTTCTCCTTCGCTAAGACAGTTGCGAAGTAAACAACGAAGTTATCATCACTTTGCGTGACAATCATTGCATAAACGACCATTTCGTTGAAGCCGAATGCAGGCGCTTGTGTATTATATATTTCGTTCGCCAAGACAGTTGCGAAGTAAATAATGCTCCTATCCACACTTTGCGTGACAATCATAGCTTATACGACCATTGCGTTGACAACCATTGCAGGCGCTAACACTGCCGGTAATGAAGTTTCTTTAATGCAACTTGATGCGCACGAAGGCGCAAGACCAAAATGAACCATGCCGCTTAGACGCCCAAAATGTTTCAGCGGAATTTTTTTTGTTTGACGTCCAAACTGCTTAGACGTGGATGGCATGCTTGATGTTTTTGATGCCCAGCGTGCAGGCTACAACCTATAACAGCGGCTAAAATAAATTGGCTTCATAGTGCTTCAAATTAAAATTAGTTTTACATTTGAATTGTAGTTTGCAAAAGAAAGTTGGTGCTTCAAAATCGCCAACTTATTTTAGCCGCAAAACGTTATTGGCAAAAAAGTGAATTCCCACTTCGTGCCTGGGGAAAATCGATAACGTTTTAAATTTTCACTTCGATTTAAATTCACAGGCGACGACGAACTGAACTGATAAAAAAATATAATTATGACAAACGACTTTAT
>CAIUQQ010000350.1 GCA_903901345.1 uncultured Bacteroidota bacterium
TAAAAAAAGCTTTCGAAAAATTAATTTTGAAAGCTTTTTTTGTATACAATATATATAAATTACTCTTCAGTTTGTTTACGTTTATTGTAAAAATACATTCCCAATAAAACTACTAAGCCAATATATAAAGTAGCAGATGAAGCCAATGCAATTGTTTGACCTTTTTGAACTGTTTTAGGTTCAAATTTAAACTCAATGGTATGTTTTCCTTCAGGAACTATCATTGCTCTCAAAACATAATCTGCTCTAAAGTGAGGAACTAATTTCCCATCTACATAAGCATCCCATCCTTTATCGTAATATATTTCACTAAAAACTGCTAATTGCGCAGCATTGGTATTACTTTCATACACCAACTTATTAGGGGCATAAGTTAATAATTTAATGGTAGCGCTGCTATCAAATTTCATTTTAAAGGTAGCCAATTCATTTTCATAACGCTTATCGATTACTGCTAATTGTTTTGAGTTAAATCCTGTTAAGGCTTTTATTTCTTCATCAGCATTGGCTACTATTTTAGTATTGCTAACAAACCAAGCATTGCCATTGGCAGCAGGATTTTGCTGTACAAATTTTTGTCCTGTTGAATCGCCTACAATAATGTATTTTACATTTAACATATTATAGCAATCCATGTTATTTTTAGATAATTGCCATTCAATTAACTCTTGGAATCTGCGCATTTTAGCACCGTGATAACCACCAATAGATTTGTGGTAATAAGCAGTAATGGCATCTTTATCAAAATCTGTTGTGTTGTTATAAACACGGTAATTAGGATCTGTATCTTTTAATATTTCAGCATCTACATTTGTTTTCTCAAATAATGCAGCAGCTTTCTTTTTTTCAAAATCACTGTCGTTTAAGTAGCGTTTATCTACTTGCCATAAATCGCCAACTATTAATAAACCAATGATGGTAATAAAAACCATGTTAGTAATTTTTTTATTGAAATAAAACCAAATCAAAGCACATGCTGCAGCTATAAATGCAAATGAGCGAATTGCATCCATTTGAAATAAACTCTCTCTATCAGCTTTAATTGCAGTAAGCAAAGTTGCGTCCATTCTATCATCGTTTAAGCCTGTAAAGCTTGAAAACACATCAGGCATAATAAAAAATAACAAACAAATACCAGCCAAAATTCCACCACCATATTTTAAGCCATTCATTAAGTCTTTTTTAGTGATTTTATTGTTCAATAAATCGTTCAAACCTATTAATGCTAATAAAGGAAACAAGGCTTGAGTAATGCATAAAATAAATGTTACAGACCTGAACTTGTTGTACAACGGAAAATAATCGAAGAATAAATCGGTAAGTGGCATGAAGTTTTTACCCATTGATAAAAATATTGCCAATAAAGAGGCAGATAAAATCCACCATTTTGCTTTTGATTTTACCACAATTAAACTAAACACAAATAGGAAGCAAATTATTGCTCCATAATAAATAGGGCCAGCAGTAAATGGTTGATCACCCCAATAAATTGGCATTTGCTTAACTGCTTGCTTAGCATCGTAACCAGCAGCTTTATATATTTTATACGTTTCGCTTTTAGTACTTAATTCACCACTGCTTGAACCACCATAAAAGTTAGGAACTAACAAAGTAAAAGGCTCCATAACACCATTGCTCCAAGCTAGCGCATAATCTTTATCTAAACCCGAACTACCATTATCAGCCTTCGTTTTTCCATCTTCGGCTATGGTTAATTCACTTGGTGCACGCAAACTATATTTACCATATTCTTCTGTTACTAATAAACCAGTAATGTTTGTTCCAACAGCTACTAAAGCTGCAGCTCCTAAAAACACGCCACTTAATAATAAATTTTTTAACGTTTTTTGTTTAATTGCATCTATAAATTCTACAATAACCCAAGCTATAATAATAAAAATTAGGTAATAAGTTATTTGTAAATGGTTAGCCGCTAATTGAAACGAAAGGGCAATTCCAGTTAACAAAGCACCCATTATTCTATTCTTATGAAAAGTCATTTGAATACCCGCAATTACTAAAGGTATAAAAGCAATGGCATTACCTTTTGTTATGTGTCCGGCATCTATATTTATAAAATTAAAACTACTGAACGCAAATGCCAACGCCCCAATAATAGCCAACCAAGCATTTACTTCAAATACCAAAAGCATGATGTAAAAACAAATGAATAGAAGAAAAACTGTATCTGTTGGATGTTTAAAAACTTGCTGAAAGGTAAAATATATTTGATTCGTCCAATTACCAGTATAACTAGCACCAATTAAATAATTTGGCATTCCACCAAATATACTATTTGTCCAATAAGTTCTTTCACCAGTTTGTTTTTCAAAATTAGCAGTTTCCTCATAGGTAGCGCGCCACTGACTTACATCGTATTGCTTTAAAACTTTACCACCAAAAAAAGGCTGAAAGTAAATAAACATGGTAATTAAAATTACACCAACCGCCACAAAGTGTGGCAATGCTTTTTTCATAAAATTATTATTCATTGGGATTTAAAAATTTGCTCGAATATAAGTTTTTGACTTAGATTTCAAATAAAGCGCTAATTATTTTTTATTGAATGTTGCATTTGTTGAAGTTAAAAAACAGTAAGAAGTTACTAAATAAATTATATGTGCAATATTTGTAAATTACCCTCCTATTTATTCATTTAATTAACTAGAGACGGAAACTGCAAATATGTATTATAAAAAATTAGGTTTTTTAAATATTAGAAATAAATTTGTTATAACACTAAATTTTAAACATTTAGTTACTTATGATGTTAACAGTATTATACAAATAAAAAAAATAAAGAAATAAATTTACAACTATTTTGAATAAACATTGAATTTTAAAAACTAATTGAACACACATGAATATAAATAAACTATTGACTCATTTTAGCAATTACATCCCTTTAAATGAAGAAGAAATTACTGAATTGTCCAAAAGAGTTATAGAAAGAAATATAAAAAGAAAACAATTTATTTTGCAAAAAAATGATGTTTGCAACAATTATACATTTATTGTTTCAGGCTTATTTAAAATGTATACAGTTGACAAAAATGGAGTTGAACATGTTTTACATTTTGCCTCAGAAAATGATTGGATTTATGATATCAATAGCTTTCATAACAAAAAACAAAGTTCACTATATATAGATGCAATTGAGCCATCAATAATTATACAAATTGACAATTCAAATTTGATGTACCTTTTTACTCATTATCAAAAATTTGAAAGAACCTTTCGTGTTTTGATTGAAAATAAATTTATGGAACTTGAAACTAGAATTTTACAAAATATTAGTTCTAAGGCTGAGGAAAGATATCAATTTTTTTTAGAACAATACCCTAATATTTGTAATCGAATACCAAATGTACTTATAGCTTCCTATTTGGGAATTACTCCTGAATTTTTGAGTAAAATTAGAAATGCTATTTCAAAAAAATAATTTATTCTTAAACTAGTTTAAGAATAAATATTAAACTAGTTTATGCAAATTATTGGTTCATAAAAATTTTATTTGCTATTCAACAATTATAAAAAATAAAAAATGGAGCATTTAAAAATTGCAAGTGATAATTACGTAGCATTTACGTTTTTTATCGGAACAATGGCCATGATGGCCGCATCAGTATTCTTCTTTTTTGAGTTAGGTAATACTAATCAAAAATGGAGAACATCAGTTTTAGTTTCTGGATTAATTACTTTTATTGCAGCAGTTCATTACTACTACATGAGAGGTTATAATTTAGCAACAGGAGATTCACCAACTTTCTTTAGATATGTTGATTGGATTCTTACAGTACCTTTAATGTGTGTTGAGTTTTACTTGATTACTAAAAAAGCAGGTGCAAAAATTTCATTACTTTGGAAGTTAATTTTAGCTTCACTTGTTATGCTTGTAACCGGATATTTCGGTGAAACTATTGACAGAGGAAGTAGTGTAATGTGGGGAGTAATTTCAGGAGCAGCTTATTTCTACATTGCATACTTAGTATGGTTTGGTGAAGTTGCTAATTTAGCACAAACAGCTGGAAAACAAGTTGCTAAAGCAACTAGAGTTTTAGCTTGGTTTGTATTAGTTGGTTGGGCAATTTATCCATTGGGTTATATTTTAGGAACTCCAGGTGGCTTATTTGGCATTCAATTAGTTTCAGATCCAGCAGCTGCTTCTCATGCTATGGATATTGTTTATAATATTGCTGATGCAATCAACAAAATTGGTTTCGGTTTAGTAATTTATACATTAAGCAGAAACGAAGATTAATTACATTCAATAAATATTTAAAAGGGGGTTTCTTTAATCAAAAAGGAACCCCCTTTTTTTAATTAAAAATACATTGGAAAATCTAAATCAAACTTCTTATATTGATTATTTGTTTGCTGGTGCAGGAGCCTCGGCAACATTATTGTTAATGAGTTTGGATGAACGTGGAATGTTACACGGAAAAAACATCGTTATTATTGATCCTGATACCAAATTAATAAACGATAAAACCTATTGTTTTTGGGAAAATTCAGAAGATTTGATTGTAAAACGATGTAAACATTTAATTAGTCACCAATGGGAAAAAGTTAGCGTAAATTCAAGTAAACCACAACTGCTTAGTCCATTGAAATATTTCTATATTTCAAGTTTTGATTTGTATAGAGAGTTACAAAGGATCATTGAAAAATATAATATTCTTCGCATTCATCAGCCCGTTTTAGAAATAAAAAAATCGGAACATGGAGTAGCGGCAATTACTAATGATGAAACTTTTCTTTCAAAAACAGTTTTCGATAGTCGTCCCCCCTATTATTTAAATCTAAAAAAAAATGAATCTCATTTACTGCAGTCTTTTTTGGGTTATGTAATAGAGGTTGAAAATAAACTACCGGATTATAATTGCGTAGATTTAATGGACTTTGATGTTGAACAAAATGAATATACACAGTTTGTTTATATACTTCCATTTAGTGAAAATAAACTTTTAGTAGAATTAACGCGATTTGGTGTTTCACAATTGATGCAAAAAGAAGCTGAACCAATCCTTGATAAATACATAACTAAGCGATTTGGAACATATAAAATAGCAGCTATTGAAATTGGTAATATTCCTATGAGTAATGCTGATATTTTAACTGATAATATTCCAAATGTAATTTCAATTGGAGGAAGGTCGGGTGCTATAAAACCAAGTACTGGTTATGCATTTAAAAACATGTTTAAACATGCAGAAAACATAGCAAATAGTTTGCAAAATATGCATCAACTTAAAGTGGTTAATCATATAAATAGGTTTAAGTTTTACGATAGATTATTATTATTAATTCTCCGTAATGACCCACCATCAGGAAAAAAAATTTTTGAAACTTTATTTCAAAAAAATAATGCAAAAAATGTGTTGCAATTTATGGATGAAAAAACTTCCATATTTCAAGATATTAAAATATTAAGTTCTTTGCCCTTCAAACCATTTCTAAAAGCATGGAAGCTTGATATAACAGTAAAATTTAAACCATTGGTAATTCCTTTTTTATTAACTGTATTTGCCCTCTGTTTATTGGTTTTAAATTCAGTGAATCCTACCCTATTTAAATGGGTTGAATCATTACTTTTCATATTAGGATTAATCACAGTAGGAATACCCCATGGTGCAGTTGATCATTTATTAGAAAGTAGAAATTTATACAGTAAAGTAAAACTAAATTTTGTAATTAAGTATTTGGGTGCTGCTTTCATGTACTTTATTTTATGGCTCCTTTTTCCAAATATTGCTTTATTATTTTTTCTTATTTATTCTATTTGGCATTTCGGACAAGCAGATATCAACGAATGGAAAATTCAAAATAATATTTCTATTAAAACCTGGATTTGGGGTAGTTTTTTAATGGGTATTATTCTATGTGGACATTCTATTGAAACCAATATTATTTTAAAAAATATGGGCGTAGAACTATTTCAAATAAATGAAAAAACCGGTAAAGCTATCAGCATTTCTCTGACTTTTTTAGCCTTCATTTTAGGATTTTGGGAAAGGAAATTAGCAATGATTTTGAGTTGTGTTTTTTTAGCAATAAGCATTCAACTTCCATTAATTACTTCATTTGGATTATACTTTATTGGTCAACACAGTTTGAATGGTTGGACACATTTAAAAAAAGGTTTAAATGTTAATAATACTTCCCTTTATTTAAAAGCTCTTCCTTTTACTTTAGGGGCATATTTGTTGTTTTTTACACTATATTTTTTTATTGAAAGTAGTTTATTAGTTGAATTTGAAAGTCAAATAATAATTGCTTTTTTCATATTTATATCATGCATAAGTTTTCCCCACGTTTTAACGATGAATGTGTTTTATAAAAACACTTTTAAATCACACTAAAAATATTTAGCTAATCAATGGCAAAGCGAGTATAATAACCGGTTCCATTGAATTCACGTTTGCGCGGATGAACCTTACAAGCATCGCAACAAGCGCCTTCCATTTCTGTAGCACATGTATCGCACATATTGAACTGATCGTTGCATTCTACATTGGCACAATTCAAATTACGAGGAGCTGGGCCACCACATTTTTTACAAGGAGAAATTACTGAAGGATTTATTTCATTAACAACCACATTTACTCTTCCATCAAAAACATACAACATGCCATCAAAGTCTTTGCCACCGGTTTCTTTGGCATAACCAATGATGCCATTATGTAATTGATATACATCGGTAAATCCTTCTTTTAATAAAAGTGCAGAGGCCTTTTCACATTTAATTCCACCGGTGCAACAAGTAATTATTTTTTTGCCTTTGTACTTTTCTAATTCAGCTATTTTTTCTGGGAACTCACGAAAGTTTTCCATGTCTAATGTGATAGAATTTTTAAATTTTCCTAAGCGAGTTTCATAGTTGCTTCTTACATCTAAAATAACTACATCATCTTGGTCTTTTAAAGCCAAAAACTCTTCACCTTTTAAGTGTTTGCCAGTTTCTTTAGTTGGGTCAATAATATTTGGGTCGCGCAAACCACTGTAAACAATTTCGGTTTTATACCTGCAATGCATGCGTTGAAAAGCATGTTCAGCAACTTCGTCAATTTTAAATTCTGTTTTAGCAAAACGAGGATCAGCAACCAAATCGCGCATGTACTGTTCACAAGCTTCTTTGGTGCCGCTAATTGTTCCATTTATTCCTTCTTGGGCTACATAAATTCTACCTCGAAGTTTCAAATTTTTACAATAGGCCAAATGTAACGGAGCAAAAGTTCCGGCATCATCAATTCGGGTATAATTATAATACGCTAAAACTAAATAATTGAATGGTTCACTCATCATGGGCTGCAAATATAAAATATTTTGACAGAGTAAAAATGGAAGTTTTAGAAGTTTTTAAAATGAAATGGAAATTATACAAAATTCAACTCCTTCAGAGTTGTTTTACTTTCTGTTACATTTTCCCTGCATTTCATGCAGGGTTATTCATATTCAACTCCTCGGAGTTGTTTCTCATTTCTTTACGTTCTTCCAAGTTTTAGTATAATTTAACTCCGAGGAGCTGAATTTGAATAGTCACCAGTAAAACTCGGAGTTTAATTGATGTTGGAATAAACAACTCCAAAGGAGTTGAATTTGAATAGTCACCAGTGAAACTGGTGGTGTTATGATAAACGATATTAACAAAACCCTAAAATATTTTCAAAAATGCCTTTGGCATTTTTGAAAATATTTTAGGGTTTTGTGGAGATTATTTTTTTATTTTACACCGGGTTAAAACCCGTTGCTACCATAAGGTCGTTCCGCTGGAACTCCTTTGTTTATAATTTTTTATTATCTAAAAAAAATCAATCTTAAGTTGACCCTCATGCAGTAGTTTCGGAAGAAGATTCATTCTAAATGGCCAAACTTAACATTACTTCATATTAAATTTTGAAAAAATTAGTGCTCGCAATTACGACCATACAATAGATTCAAGAGAACTTCTATTCTAATTATTAAACACACTCATTACTGGCAAAGCTTTGTTTGAAAAATCCCAAAACGCTTGATTTTCCCAACTAGAACCATTCTTTGCTTCGCTACCTTTAAATGAAATAAATTCAGCTCCCCAATAAGCAAAACCAATTCCATTTGGCGTATTAGAAATGATGAATTTTATTTGATTCAAATAATCTTTTTGGCCTTGAATAGAAGCTGTAAATTGTGGAAGAATTTGACTGCTATCACCAATAATATTATTGGTCCAATCGTTCCAACCATAAGTAAATGGATAAGCAGTTTCGGCTATCAATATTGGTTTATTAAATTTGGAACTCAATGACAGTAATTGCATTTGCAATGTATCCAAACTTTTTCCATGCCAATTCGGATAATAAGAAAGTCCAATGATATCGTAATCTAAATTGGATAGTTGACTATAAAAATAATCTGCTTTATCATAGCCAGCATAATGAATGATAATTTTTGTTTGAGGAGAATTTTCTTTTACTGCTTTAACTCCTTCCTTTAACAATTCAAGCATTTGCATTGTATTTAAAGAACTGCCTTCTGGCCATAAAAAACCATTGTTTATCTCATTGCCAATTTGAATATAATCAGGTTTAATTTCATTTGCAATTTTTGATGTATAATTCCTCATACTATCTTTTAACTGAACAAATGTTAATCCATTCCAATCGTTTGGCTTTGTTTGCGCTCCTGGATCGGCCCAAGTGTCGGAATAATGAATAGTAAGCCACACTTTTAAACCTAAATTTTTTATTTCATTGCTAAAATTTTTCACTTCCTCCAATCCTGAATGTTCTTTCACTGGATTATTCCATATTCTTAACCTGAGGGTATTTACGCCTGCATTTTTTAAAGTTAAAAGCATGTCTTCTACTTGTCCATTTGCATTTTTGGTAATCATATTCGAAAGTCTTATTTCGGGAATAAATGAAGCATCTACACCTTTAATGAAAAAAGGTTTTTCTACTTGTATAAACTTATTCTCCGATTTGTTACATGCAATAAACAATAGGATAAAAAACAAAAAATTGGTAATGTTATTTTTCAAAATGGACAAATAAATATTGGTGTTATTTAATATTCGAATGTAAAACAAAATTTACTGTTATACATTAAAAGTGTCTAAAAATAAGAAAATAGACTTTTAAACTCTGAACAATTTACACATAAGTAAATTATTAATAATACTACTTTGCACCTTATTTAAAAGCCATGTATAAACGATTTGCAGATATTTTTAAAACAGAAAACAGAATTTTGGGACTTGATCTACTTCGATTTGTTGCCATTGTTTTGGTAGTAATGGGCCATTCACGTTGGATAGTTGAAGCCACATTTCCCAATCCTTTAAAAGTATTATTACACGGAAGTGGAATTTTAGGTGTTGAATTATTCTTTGTATTAAGTGGCTATTTAATTGGTGGAATTTTATTGAAGCAATTCCAAAAAAATAACTTTTCATTGAGTTTTGAAGCAATAAAAACTTTTTGGATTAGGCGTTGGCTCCGAACTTTACCCAATTATTATTTAATATTATTGGTATATTTTATCGTTTTCTATATGCAAAAGCCAGATGCCATGTGGCGATATTTATTTTTCCTTCAAAATATTTGGAACCATCCACCTTACTTTTTTGAAGAATCTTGGAGTTTATGTATTGAGGAAATTTCGTATTTAATTTCACCACTCATTTTGGCTTTAAGTGTTTTTATTTTTGGTAAAAATGGCAAAGGAAATGATTCGCATTTTTTATATGTAAGCATTGGTTTAATTGTTTTTGTAACCATTCTTCGATTAATATATTCTGCTTATTATATTCCAAATCATATAAACGAACCAGATTTTAAGTGGAGTTATCAGTTTAGAGAGGTTGCTTTAATTAGACTTGATTCCATTTATTATGGATTTATAGCTGCATATATTGCTTATAAAAACAAAGAATTTTGGGTTAAAAACAAACTATTGCTTTTTGTTATTGGCTTATTGGGAATTATTGCTTTAATGATATTTCAAAAAAACATTACTGACTCCAATACTTTTTTCTTCACCTTTTTAAGTATTTCTATTGCTTGTATTCTTCCGTATTTATCAGAATATAAAACAGCAAAGCTTCCATTTATTTCAAAACCAATTACTGCTGTTTCCATCATTTCCTATTCATTATATTTAATAAATGGAGGTTTGATAGCCGAAAACTTCAAAAGGTTTTCAAATGCCGGTGAAGGTTGGAATTTTCCGCAAGCACTTGGTGTTTACTTGCTTTATTGGTTTATATGTTTAACGCTTTCAACACTTATTTTTGTATTTTTTGAAAAGCCAATGACCGATTTAAGAAACAAATTCAAATAGCATATTTCAGCCTTGTATATAAAAAAAGCCCACTCAAAATTGAGCGGGCTTTTATATAATATTACTATTACTTAATTATTTTTGAATAGCTAACTTGTGAGTAGCAGTATAATTAGTAGATGATAATTTTAAGAAATAAACACCATTTTCAATGTTTTCAGTATCAAAGAAAATTGAATGATCACCACTAGCAAAAGAACCATTTTTGATAGTTTTTACGCTTTTACCCATAATGTCAAATAATTCAATTGTTAAATTATCAGTTGATGATAATTTGAAATCTATTTGAGTAATTCCAGTTGTAGGATTTGGAAATACATTAGAGAAATAAGCAGATTTAAACTCTTCTTTAGCACTTGTATTCCATAATGCTGGAGTTTCATTTACATTTATTACTTGGCGTTTTGTAGCATCAGTATTATAATAAGAAACCATTGCAATAATATTAGTTGCACCAATTTTATTATTTGCTTCACCAGGATATGTATTTTGGAAAGGAGTGTAAATACCAGTATTTCCTGGGAAGTCAGTTGCAGAAACACTAACAACTGCAGGTAATGTATAAGTAAAGTTTTGAGTGTAAGAAGATCCTTTTAATGGTGCATTAGGAATTACACCAGCATTACCCCATGCTGAAGGTAAAATAGTTTTTGCAACATGTCTATGGTTGTAACCATAGAAATAAGCTGGCTCATTATAAAATTCATGAGCAGATCCACCTGCACTTGCATCCATGCTACTGTAGTAATTATGTTGACTCCAAGTAGTACTTGTAGGAGAAATCATTGGTCCACGAACATTGTCTTCAGAAATAATAGAAGTAATTCTCATATCACCTGGTAATGCATCATCAACAAAATCAGCTTTTACAGTGTAAGAAAGTGTTCTTGTAGCAGCATTGTAAGTTTTGTTAACAATTGAAATATTTACTGGAGTAATCGCATTTAAATTTTCAGTTGCTTTTGCATCCCATAAACCTCTATTTAAACCAACAGTAGTTTGGTCAGTATATAAAGTTCTATCTACTACACCATAAGGGTAACCTGTAGCATAAGCAGTATTAATTACAGTACTTTGAGTATTTACCATACCATCACCATTATGATGAACAACAGCAACTACATTTGCAGTAGCAGCCAAAATATCTCTCATTCTTAAATGACCATCTGGGCAATAACCACACCATCCTCCTGAACCTTCTTCTAATAAAACACGTTTTGTACCTGCTATTCCTTCATTTACAAAAATATTAACTGTCAAAGTATCATTTAGATTATTTTCATCAGGACGTAAATTAGGTTTTTCAGTCCAAGCTTTAATAACTTTATATCCACCTGTAGTAAAATTTAATGGAGTTGGAAAATCAAAAGTTTCTACACCTCCTGAATTTACAGTTGTTAAAGTAGATAAAGTACCTTTAACTTTTGTTCCACCATCAATTGTATAATAAACATCTAAAGATGATAAATCATTTTTACCATAATTAGCTAAATTACCTTTTAAAGTAATATTAGTTGCTTTTTTTACTACTGGATCAATAATTAATTTAGTTAGTGCAGCATCATAATTTGGTTGAACGCCAGCAACATATTTATAAACTATCATATCAGGGTTTGCTAAAATTGTTAAAGCAGTTGCAGCAATTGGATAAGCAAATGAAGTATTTCCTCCAATCATAGAACCCATTGTACCATCTGCATTTTGATAACCTGCAGCTCCAGAAATAGAACCTGCTTTTCCACCATATATAATATCAAATCCACCAGCTTCATATAATTTGATAGCTGTAAAAATAATATTGCTACCGTCTGGAGCAACACCTTTTTTAGCCATTCCATACCATTGAACTACGTGAACACGGTTTGGTGAATTACCATAAGTATAATTAAATACTTGAGAACGTTCACTTGTATATTGTGTGTTTCCAATACATTCCATGTCACACCATAATGCAAAAATTGCATTTTTAGGTGCTGTTGCACTTGGTAAAGCAATTGGTGTATTTTTAGCAGTAGTTTCTGTTAAATCAAAAGTTAAATATCCATTATCACATGCTTTATATGAAGTGAATGAACTTCCATTAAACGAAAACGGAAAGGGTATTGTGTTTGCACTCGACAATACATCATTAGTTCCTTTATCAAAAATAACAGTTGTAGAAGCTGCTGCTTGAAATTGATTGTAAGCATCAGTAATACCTTTAATTTGATAGTTCCAGTACCCCTGGCTAAACACATTTAAGCTGCAAACTAATGCGCTAAATAGTAAGATTTTTTTCATAATTTTTTTTGTTTTGGTTTCAATTTTAAGACTTCAATAATAAGAAAATATTAAGTTTTTCCAAATAAATAAAAATAATTAAAAATAATTTTACATTTCAATGAGCATTTATTATTATAAATCAAAATAAATTTACCTTTGAAAACCAATGATGCATTTATATTTACAAAACTTACGCCTTTATAACTTTAAAAACTATGCTACTGCCAAATTTGAATTTAGCAACCAAATAAATTGTTTTACAGGTTTAAACGGAAGTGGTAAAACAAATGTGTTAGATGCCATTTATTATTTATGCTTTACCAAAAGTTATTTTCAAAACCAAGACGCCATCAATATTTTAACCGAGCAAAATGAAATGAGCATCAATGGTGCGTTTTATAAAAATGACACCATTGAAAACACCCAATTAATTATTCAAAAGGGGAGCAAAAAAAAACTGAAGGTTAATAACAATGAATATCCAAAACTTTCAGCTCATATTGGTGAATTTCCTTTGGTAATTATAGCTCCAAACGATATTTATTTAATTCATGAAGGAAGTGAAGAACGCAGGAAATTTATAGATTCATTTATATCGCAATTTGACAAAGAATATTTGTATCAATTAATGCAATACAATAAGGCTTTGGAGCAAAGAAATGCGCTGCTTAAGCGTTTTTATGACCTTCAATATTTTGATGAAAGTTTAATAGCTTCCTATAACGAAAAACTGATTGGTTTTGGAACATTTATATTTGAAAAACGCAAAGCTTTTATGCTTGATTTTGAAACTTTATTTTTAAAATATTACAACCAAATAAGTTTGCAAAGTGATGCCATTTCATTGAAATATGAAAGTCAATTATTAAACGATAATTTGAGTGATTTACTCCTTCAAAATATTAATGCTGATAAGGCTGCGCAACGCACCACCAAAGGCATTCATAAAGATGATTTATTGTTTGAAATTAATAATTTTCCTCTGAAAAGAATGGGCAGCCAAGGGCAACAAAAATCTTTTATCATTGCGTTAAAATTGGCTCAATACGAATATTTATTTAACAAAACTGGCATCAAACCTTTGCTTTTGTTGGACGATATTTTTGAAAAATTGGACAATAACCGATTGGCAATTATTTTAACCATGATTGCTGAAGACAATTTTGGCCAAATATTTATTAGCGATACCGACAAAAAAAGATTGGAAGCAATGTTTAAAAATCTTACTGCAAACATTAAATATTTTGAAATAAATAAAGGTAATTTAATTGCTTAACTCCCCTCCCACCAAAGCTAATTACTTAACTTAATATTTACTGTTCAAAACGATTTACACACTTGTCAAAGTTCTTTGCAGAGCAATCAAACCGTTTTACATAACATTCAAAACGATTTACACACTTGTCAAAGTTCTTTGCAGAGCAATCAAACCGTTTTA
>CAIUQQ010000351.1 GCA_903901345.1 uncultured Bacteroidota bacterium
AATTAATTTGTATCCTTTTGATGAAATAGAATTGATTTCCTTATTTACAATAATTGTCCCTTTTAAAGTAAGTACATTTTCAGGAATTTTTTTTTCAGTAACAGCTCCATTTTCATCTACGATATTCAATTCCTTATTTATTATCATCATCGTCAAATACTTTTTAGAACCTTCACTTTGCTTAAAAGCACTAAATAACGAAATACCAATGATGGTAATTACTGCAATTAGAATAATTTTTGTTTTCATAATTTTTATTTTTTTAGTTAAATCTGTGTAATCTGTGGCTTACATTTATGCTGTTGCTAAATTATGCATATTGTGGTAATGTTTCACTTTTTTTGTTGAATTTGGGTTGTTTACAAATTCTTCAAATTCAGCTTTAAAATGGCGAATAGCACTAGCCACAGGCCATGCTGCTGCATCACCAAGTGGGCAAATGGTATTACCTTCAATTTTACCTTGAATTTCCCATAATAAATCAACATCGGCCATGGTTCCATGACCATCTAAAATTTTATGCAATATTTTTTCCATCCAAGCTGTTCCTTCACGGCACGGACTGCATTGTCCGCAACTTTCATGATGATAAAAACGAGCAAACGTGTAAAGATTTTGAACAATACTGGTTGTTTCATCCATTACAATAAATCCACCTGAACCTAGCATAGTTCCAGAAGCAAAACCACCATCTGCTAAGCTTTCATAACTCATCAATCGTTTTTCCCCATTGGCAGTTGTTAGTATTAATTCAGCAGGTAAAATTGGTACTGATGAACCTCCAGCAACTACTGCTTTTAGTTTTTTACCATTTTTTATTCCACCACAATATTCATCACTGTAAATAAAATCTTCTACAGTAATTCCCATTTCAATTTCATACACACCAGGTTTATTGATATGCCCTGATGCTGAAATTAATTTAGTTCCAGTAGAACGACCAATTCCAATTCCTGCATACCATTCGCCACCATTATTTACTATGGAAGGAACAGCGGCTAAAGTTTCTACGTTATTTACAATAGTTGGGCAAGCAAACAAACCTGCAATAGCTGGAAATGGAGGTTTAATTCTCGGATTTCCACGTTTGCCTTCTAAGCTTTCTAACAAAGCAGTTTCCTCACCACAAATATATGCACCAGCACCGGCTTGCACATGTAAATCTAAAGAGTAATCAGTTCCTAAAATATTTTTTCCTAACAAACCAGCTTTGTATGCATCATCAATGGCTTTTTCAAGAATTTTGATGATATAAAAATACTCTCCTCTTACATAAATATATGAAGTATTTGCACCTAAAGCATAGCTAGAAGTAATCATTCCTTCAATTAATAAATGAGGAATTTTTTCCATCAAATACCTGTCTTTAAAAGTACCAGGCTCACTTTCATCAGCATTACAAACAAGGTAACGAGCTACGCCTTCTGGCTTGGCCAAAAAACTCCATTTCATTCCAGTTGGAAATCCTGCTCCACCCCTACCGCGTAATCCTGATTTTTTTACTTCTTCCACAATGGCTTCTTGAGTCATTGTTTTTAAAGCTTTTTCAACCGAGGAGTAACCACCTTTTGAGCGATAAACTTCCAATGTTTCAATTCCGGGAACGTTGATATGTTCTAATAATATTTTTTTACTCATTTCTGTTTAAATATAGCCACAGATTTCTTTATAAAATAACGCTTTTGTTGTCACATTTTTCCAACAAATCCATTATATAATCTGAGTTAATCAGTGGCTGAATTTTAGTTTTTTCTAAAAGTATTTACGTCTAAGTATTTACTATGTTCTGTTTTATTACTCCATTCATCCAATAAAGAATCTACTTTATCAAATGTTAAATCTTCATGGAATTTATCGCCAATTTGTAACATTGGTGCTGTACCGCAACTACCCAAACATTCTACAGTTTTTAAAGTAAACTTTCCATCGGCAGTAGTTTCACCAGGTTTGATGCCTAATTTATTGCCAATATGGTCAACAATTTCGTTTGCGCCACGTAACCAACATGAGCTAGTTCTGCAAACTTCTATTAAACATTTACCTACAGGTTTTAAATTAAACATGCTGTAAAATGAAGCTACTTCATATACTTCAATTGGTTTGATGCTTAGCAATGAAGCTACATAATCCATGGTTGGAACACTTAACCAACCATCGAATTCAGCTTGTGCTAAATGTAATAATGGTAATAATGCCGACTTTTGTTTTCCTTCTGGATAACGTTTAATGATACTTTGCACGAGTGCAAGGGAATTATCATCGAATTTTATTTCACTCATCTTTCTATTAATGTTGAATTTTGGATTTTGAATGTTGAATTACCATTCAAAATCCTTTTTTTATTTTATTGTTATAATTATTGACTGTAGGAAATTAAAATCATTCAAAATCCAACATTCAACATTCAAAATTATTTACGCGTCTAGTTCACCAGCAATTACATTCATGCTACTCATGGTTAAAATAGCGTCAGAAAGCATAGAGCCTTTTATCATTTCGGGATAAGCTTGGTATGAAACAAAACATGGTCTGCGGAAATGCAATCTGTATGGAGTTCTTCCTCCATCGCTCACCATGTAAAATCCAAGTTCGCCATTTCCACCTTCTACCGAATGGTAAACTTCACCAACAGGAACAGTTGCCTCACCCATAACTATTTTAAAATGGAAAATTAAAGCTTCCATGTTGTTGTAAACTTCTTCTTTTGGAGGTAAAAAGAAATCAGGGACATCGGCAAAAAACTTACCTTCAGGAAGATTATTTAATGCTTGTTTGATAATTTTTAAACTTTCTCTTATTTCATGCTGACGAACTACAAAACGATCATAAGTATCGCCTTGTGTACCTAATGGAATCATGAAATCAAAATCTTGGTATGAACTATAAGGATTCATTACCCTTACATCGTAATCAACGCCAGCAGCACGTAAGTTAGGACCGGTAAAGCCATAATTTAAAGCACGTTCAGCACTAATTGGTCCAACGCCAATATTTCTTTCCATGAAAATTCTGTTACGTTCTAATAACAAGGTAAATTCATCAAAATATTTAGGGAAATCATTTAAGAAATCGTGCATTTTTTTCATACATGCAGGACTAAAATCTCTTTCCATTCCACCAATTCTACCAATGTTAGTAGTTAAACGAGCGCCACAAACTTCTTCAAAAATATCATAAATTTTTTCTCGCCATTGGAACACATATGTAAAACCAGTTAATGCTCCGGTATCAGCACCAATAATTGAATTACAAACCAAATGATCGGCTATTCGGGCAAATTCCATGATAATTACACGCATATAATCAACGCGTTTAGGAATTTCCACACCTAATAATTTTTCTACTGTCATGTGCCAACCCATATTATTGATTGGCGATGAACAATAGTTCAATCTATCAGTTAAAGTAGTAATTTGATAAAAAGGTTTATGCTCTGCAATTTTTTCAAAAGCACGGTGAATATAACCAATTGTGGAAGTGGTTTCGTGAATAATTTCCCCATCCATTTTCAAAACATTTTGAAAAACACCATGTGTAGCAGGGTGTGTAGGTCCAAGATTTAAGATATTATAATCTATTTTCTCGCTTTTATTGTTTAATGCTAATGATTCAATCATTTAATTTATATCATTTAAAACCCAAAGGTTTTTATCGTCCAAAATAACTATCGTCTTTGTCTGTTCTTGTTCCATCTTCTAATGGATATTCTTTTCTCATTGGAAAATAATCCATTTCATCGGCATTTAAAATGCGCTTTAAATTTGGATGACCAATAAAAATGATACCATAAAAATCAAAGGTTTCACGCTCTTGCCAATTAGCAGAACTAAATAAAAATGTAGCTGAGTCAATAGCAGGATTTTCAATTGGCATAAAACATTTTATACGCAAACGAATATTATTAATTAAACTATGAACATGGTAAACTACACCTAATTCTTTACCAACAACTTGCGGATAATGAATTCCACAAACATCAGTTAAAAATTGCATTTGTAATTCTTTGTGATCGTATAAAAACTGTAAAACCTCTTTTATACTATTCTTGTCTAATTCTATTGTTAACAAGCCATAAGGTTCATAAGAATTATAAATTCTTTCACCAAATTTGTCTTGTAATTCTGTTAAAATATATTGATTATCTATTTGTACCATTATTGAATTCCGTAACTTCCTAAAAGTGCTTTATATTCATCAGATTCTCTTCTTCGTAACGATTCGTTTTTTACAATTTCTTGTAGTTTTACAATACCATCTATAATTTGTTCAGGGCGAGGAGGACAACCAGGAACATAAACATCTACGGGAATCACTTTATCAATTCCTTGCAATACTGAATAAGTATCAAAAATTCCACCGCTAGAAGCGCAAGCACCAATGGCAATTACCCAACGAGGTTCTGCCATTTGCAAATAAACTTGCTTCAGTACAGGCCCCATTTTTTTTGAAATAGTTCCTGCTACCAATAAAACATCGGCTTGGCGTGGAGAAAAACTAATACGTTCAGAACCAAAACGAGCTAAATCGTAATTTGACCCCATGGTAGCCATGAACTCAATTCCACAACATGAAGTGGCAAATGGAAGAGGCCATAGTGAATTTGCTCTGGCAAGTCCAATAATTTTGTCTAATGAAGTTGCTTGAAATCCCGGTCCTTCTATATTAGGTGGTGCTTGTACAATTTTTATATCTGACATTATTCTATTTTTTTGATTTAGGCGGTTAATTAAATGATTTGGAAACTAGTATTATTCCCATTTTAAAGCGCCTCTTTTTATGATATATGCGAATCCAATAAGTAATGTTCCTATAAAAATTAACATTTCTATAAATCCTGTACTTCCTAATTCTTTAAAGTTTACTGCCCAAGGATACATAAATATTACTTCTACATCGAACATAACAAACAAGATGGCAGTTAAAAAATACTTAATTGAAAAGGGCAAACGAGCATTTCCTTGACTGTCAATTCCACACTCAAAAATTTCTAACTTATCGGCCGTTTTACGCTTAGGACCAACATAATGCGTTACCGCCATTACCAGCGCTACAAACCCAAATCCTACTAAAAACTGTATAAATATTGCTATATAATCTATTGACACTCCCATATTCCTTATTTTAAATTGCGAATCTAATTTGTTTTATTGTTTTTTAAAAACTGATAGTTTTTAATTATTAACATGATTTACCCGAAAATAAATTGATGCTATTTCAGCAATTTTGACTTGTTCAACATTTCCACTAAAATTGCTAACACCTTGTCAATCTCAGACTTGGTATTTTGTTTTGCAAATGAAAATCGAACAGCTGCCCTATTTCTGTCAGTTTTTAAAGCACTTAACACATGACTTCCAACTTCAGAACCACTGCTACAAGCACTTCCTCCACTTACCGAAACGCCCGCAATATCTAATTTAAACAACAACATTTCACCAATTGAACTTGGAGGAAACGAAGCATTTAATACAGTATAAAGTGAATTTCCTTCTGAATCTCCATTAAATGTAATTCCTTCAATGTTTGACTTTAGTTGCTCAATCATGTAATTTTTTAAAGAACTAATATGCGTCATTTCATTTTCTAAATTTGCATATGCATTTTCAAGCGCTTTTGTTAAACCAACTATTCCATATAAATTTTCAGTTCCGCCACGCATATTTCTTTCTTGTGAACCACCAGTTACAAATGGATGAATTTTAGCATTGCTACTTATATAAATAAATCCTACTCCTTTTGGACCATGGAATTTATGAGCTGCACATGCAATAAAATGCACTTTTAATTTTTGTACATCAATTGGATAATGGCCAATAGTTTGAACTGTATCACTATGGAAAAATGCTTGATATTTTCCACATAAATTTCCTACTAATTCAGCCTCTAATAAATTGCCAATTTCATTGTTTGCATGCATTAAACTAACCAATGCATTTGGGTTATTTTGCAAAAGCAATTCCAAATCCTGATAATTAACATGTCCATTTTCTGTTAATTTTACAAAATGTAATTTTACATCACCACTTTTTGTTAACTCCTCAATGGTGTGCAAAACCGCATGATGTTCAATTTCAGAAGTAATAATATTTTTTATTTGATAGGCTTCTACCGTTTTTCTTATTGCCATATTATCGGCTTCAGTTCCGCCCGATGTAAAAAAAACTTCTCCAGGTGAGCAGTTTATTAATTTAGCAATTGACCTGCGGCATTCTTCAATAATAGTTCTTACATTTCTACCTTCGGCATGTGTACTACTAGGATTTCCAAACTCATGTATCATTACATTGTACATTGCATCGGCAACTTCTTTATCTAAAGGCGTTGTAGCTGCATTATCAAAGTATATTCTTTCCATTTTCTATGTATAAAAAAGCAAAAATAAAGGTATAATTTACATTCGCTATGTTTTTTAATTATTAAATATTTTTATACAATATTATTGTATAAATTTTGTAATTTCATTGATTGGCTTTGCCAATTAAACTCTTTAATAGCTGCATTTTCACAAGCAATTATGCAGTTATTATAAAATTCATTATTGGTAAATAATTTATCAATTGCGTTTGCTATTTCATTCGAATTCTTTAAATTTACAGCTATTCCAACTGGATATTTTTCTAATACATCGGTATAAATTTTACTATCACAAAAAAACTGATGGCAAAGCTATAGAAATATATTCAAAAAACTTACGCTCGTGGCTTACCAACATTGATTCCGGTTGATTTTTTAAGCAAATTCCAATTTTACACTGCATGCTAATTTTATAAGCGGTATCAATATCCAAAAATCCATAAAAATGTATTTGATTTTTCACCAATTCATAATTTGAATTGCTTTCAAAACCTTTATCAGTTCTTGAACCAAAATAGCCAACACAATGTAAATAATAAGTTTTTCCTTGATTTTTTAAAATTACCAACGCGTCAATTAATTGATTAATGTCGTAATACATATCTTTTATCATTCCAATATAAAAAATATGATTGCCTGGTAAAATACTTCTTTCAGTAACTTTGTAATTATTCATTTGCTGCGTATCAGCAAAGTTTTGAATAACTGTAAATTGATTTTCTTTTACATGGAAAATAGGCAAAAAACCATCATTTGCCACCACAGGAATATAATGGATAAAATTACTCGAAAACTTTAATAATTGATTATATAATCCAGCAATAAAAGCTTTGCGTTTAGCGGGAATCCAAGGTTTTAATAAAATATCTTGCTTAGTGTTTTCATGAATATCATAAATTACTTTTTTACCTAACAAAGAAAGAATTAAACCAAATGGCAGCATTTCTGCATCGTGAATGTGGTAAATGTCGGCTTCTTGTTTGATGGCTAAAGCAAAAACTTTAAAAATAGTTGTAAATGCGCGTTGTAAATGACTTTTAGGTTTAGGAATACCTATAATATCTACACCATTTTTTTTGCCTATAAAATCTCCAATTGCTATTAAAACAACTTGAAAATGCATGGCCATACTTACACATTCTCTATAAAAAACACGTGTATCGGTAATGCTGTGAACCGATGAAAAATGACAGACTTTAAGTTTCAATATTTACAATTTTTTCGAAGAGCAAAACTAAATTATTTTAGACCAATGTTACTATTTATTCAAAAAAAGAAAATGATTGATATTCCATATTTTCATCTAATTTCCATGAAAAATGTTTCAATCCATTACTTATAATAATAATATTTGCTTTGTACTGTTGGTTATATAATGACAATTGTAAAGCAGTTTCACTAGTTAAATTTACGTTTGGTGCTTTGCACTCAATTAAAATATCTGCTTTTGCTTTATTGTTAAAAACTAAAATATCAAATCTTTTAAAAGAATTTAAATAAGTAAGTTTCCGTTCCACAGCTATTAGCGACTTACTAAATTTTTTATGATTTAATAAATAATTCAAAATATGCTGACGCACCCATTCTTCAGGTGTTAAACTAACGTATTTCTTCCTAATTTCATCGTAAATAAATGGTTTATTTAGCTGTTTAGTAATCTTTATTTGGTATGTTGGTAGGTTAAGGTGCAAAGTTTTTTATACAAATGTTCACAAAAGAAGTAAAAAGGCTCGAATAAATTTAATTATTTGCGAACTTATTTATTAATCATAAAAAAAGTGGCTACAGAATTATCAAATCAATACGGCAAAATAATGCAAGATTTAAAAGCAAAGCGATTTGCTCCAATATATATTTTGCATGGTGAGGAAACTTTTTTTGTAGATGCAATTAGTAGCTACATTGAACAAAATGCACTGAACGAAAGTGAAAAAGGTTTTAATCAAACTATTTTTTATGCTAAAGATGTGGATCCAAACCAAGTTATAGAAGCTGCAAGACGCTTTCCAATGATGGCCGAAAAACAAGTAATTATTGTAAAAGAAGCGCAAGGATTTAAAAATTTAGAAGGTTTTGAAAAATATTTGGTAAAACCAGTTCCAAGTACTATTTTGGTTATTGCCGTTAAAGGCAAAAAAATTGATAAAAGAACAAAATTTTATAAAGAAGCCGCAAAGCATATAGTTTTTGAAAGCGCTAAATTATACGAGAAAGATTTAATGCCTTGGATAAAAAATTATGTTGTAGCGGAAGGTTACACCATTGGTGACAAATCGGTTCAGTTAATTGCAGATTCTCTAGGAAATGATTTATCAAAAATATCGAATGAATTAGATAAGCTTTTTATTAATAAATCAGGTGGCGATAAAACCATTTCTGATAAAGACATTGAAACCTATATTGGTATTAGTAAAGACTTTAATATGTTTGAATTATTAAGTGCCATTGCTATAAAAAACTCACATAGGTCATTCAAAATTGGGCATCATTTAGCTAAATCCAAAGATTTTTCAATTATTCCATTCGTATCATTATTAAGTGGTATGTTTTCAAAAGGTTATTTAATAAAAAAAACCAATACAACCGATAAAAACACCATTTCAAAAGCATTTGGATTAGGCTATTACCAAACCGATGATTATGTAAATTTAGTAAAAAATTTCAACATGAATGAAATTGAAAAAGTAATATCCATTTGTTCACAATATGACTTAAAAAGCAAAGGTATCAATAGTGTAGCTATGACAAACCAAGAAATGCTTAAAGAAATATTAATAAAAATAATGTAAGAAAAAAATAAATATGTTTGCATTATTGTTACTAAATTATTAATTATGCAATTATTAATAATAAAAATAAAACCAAATAAACCATAAAAAAATGAAAAGAATTTTCCTATTAGGTTTTGCATTTGCTAGTAGTGCAGCATTTGCTCAAGCACAAAAAAACAGAGTACTACCAACAAATTACAATACTGCAGTAAATACTGTAAAAAAAACTACTGATACTGACAAATCATCAGTAGTAAAAATTGATAATAGTAAAAAATTATCAACTACTAGTTTAGGTAAAGGATCATATTCAAAAGCAACCAAAATTGGTGAAACTATGAATAACCAACAAACAAATGGTTCTATTTATACCAGAGTTTATGCGCATGCTGGTGGTAAAGTATCTGCTACATGGACATCTGCTCAAGAAGGAATTCCTTCTGGTTCAAGTTCTAGAGGATCTGGATACAATCATTTTAATGGAACTTCATGGGGAAATCCTATTCAATCATCTTTACGAATTGATCCTGAACGCACAGGTTTTCCTAATTATACTTATAGCGCTACAACAAATGAAGAAATGATTCTTTCTCATATTGTAAAAGCTTCAGGTACTGCTAATGCAGGTGCTGCTACAGGAATTATGTTAAACCGTAAAACTGGATTAGGTGCTGGCACTTGGACAGGAACTGCGGTTTTGGATAGTTCTAATATTTTGATTCCAGGAATTTTATGGAATAGAAGCGTAGTTTCTGGTAATTACTTACATGTCATTGCTTCATTTACAGATTCTGGTTCTGCACAACCTAATAGTGTAACTATAAATGGAATCAAATCTCCACAAGTTTATTCACGTTTGAACTTAACAAACAATACTTGGGAAGTAAAAAAAATGATTTTACCTGGTTACACTAAAGAAAGAGTTTTTAGTGGTGGAAGTGATAATTATGCTATAGATGCAAAAGGTTCAAATGTTGCTATTTTATTTGGTGGCCTAACTGACGATTTAACTTTATACAAATCGAGCGATAACGGTTCAAATTGGACAAGTACTATCATTGATTCATTTCCAGTTCCTGCATTTGATAGAATTAAATTAATTGACACAACTTATTCAAACGATGGAAGTTTAAGTGTTACATTAGACAAAAACGGCAATGCACATTGTTTTTGGGCTTTAGCTAGAATGATTTCATCTACTAGTGGAAGTGTAAACTATTACCCTGGTCAAAATGAAATTTTATATTGGAAAGAAGGAACTTCTTTAGACAGTATAAATGTAGTTGGTCAATCACCTGACGTAGATGGAAATGGTAATTTAGATTTAGGTACAAGTTGGAATGCAGCTGGTACTAGATATTTCAGTAATTCTATTGCTACTATGCCTCATGCCATGAGTGTTGATAATTCTATTTACATGATTTTTTCTGGAATGACAGAAGGTGATGTTGATGCCAATGGTAAAAACTATAGAGATGTATATTTAAGATATTCAAGCGATTTAGGTACAACTTGGAGTACAAAAATATTAAACTTAACAGAATTTTTAGGCTTTAACCAAGAGCAGGTTTTTGCAAGTATTTCTCCAACTAGTGATGAAAACCTTCATTTAACTTTTTCTCAAAGTAATATAATAGGTGGTTACGATGCAACTGACAATACTGATGCTGGAATTACAAATTACGATATCATGCATTTAAGTGTTCCTATTGCAAATATTTTAATCGGAAACGTTGGTATTATCAATGCTAAAAATGATGTATTTAATATTGTTAGCAATTACCCAAATCCTTTTAAAGGAATTACAAATATTGAAGTAAACTTTGCTCAAAGTACAAATGCAACTGTAAAAGTAATAAATGTAATGGGTCAAGAAGTTTATAACCAAAATTTCAATAAAGTTGCTGCTGGTTTAAATAATTTAGAAATCAATTTAGGTAATGTTGCTGCCGGAGTTTATTTCTACAGCATTGAAGCTAATGGTTTTAAAACTACTGGTAAAATGATTGCTGAATAATTAAGCAATTAACTTATAAAATAAAAAAAGCCATTCGAAATCCGAATGGCTTTTTTTATGAAAATTGAATACATTTTTTATAAATAATTACACCAATTCCACCGTTTTATTATAACATACATCAAAAATGTTAGGAACTGTTTTCAATATGTTAAATTGAACCAGTTTTGAAAATATTTCAACCATTTCCACTTCATTTATTTCTGCTTTAGCAGCATATTCTAACTCCCCAAACCATTTCATGGCATCGGCAAGTTTTATTTGATAACGCCAAGCAATTAAATCAACGGCTTCATCATTAAATTTCAAATCATTACAGCTTTCACTTACAATTGCTAAAACCTCATCAAGAGTAACAGGCTGCGAATATATAAATTCATTGGTAGCAACTACCGCAAAACAAGGCCAAGGAGTTTTACACTCGCCTATCATTTTGAATTCACCATTGTCAACAAAAGGCTTGGTTGTAAATTTTTCCCACATAAAAAGTTGCGCAGTATTTTCAGCTAATGCCTTCCTTGCTCCTACTAAATTCCCTATTACTTCAAAATCAGTTTCATCGTTAATAATCAATCCGTTATTAGCCGCATTTACATAAGCCATTAAATGAGAACCAGAATTATACCTACTTATTGCATATTTATTTCCCTGCATGTCTGCAATGCAATTAATAGTTGATTTTGCATTTACAAAAATGCCCCAACGCAATGGAGAGTTTACATAAAACTGAACTATTTTACTCGGATTTCCTTGTGTAATATCAGCAATAACACCTTCGGTTAATGCAATGGCAATATCTATTTCTCCATTTCTAAGCATTTTACACATGGCGCCAGTTCCACCTGGAACATCTATCCATTCAATGAGTATTCCTTTTTCTGCAAACTTTCCATTTTCAATGGCCAAATGCCAAGCTAAATTAAAATGTTCAGGAACACCGCCAACTCTTACTGTTTTTATCATTAAATATATAAATAATTAAATGCGCTAAAATGTTTTAAAACCATACAAATTTAATAAAATGTTAGTTGCTAAAAGCAATAGAAATACTCAAAAAACAATTTATATTTGCCCACCGAATTTTATGAAAAAAATACTAATTGCAAACAGAGGAGAAATAGCTTTACGTGTAATGCGCACTGCTAAAGAAATGGGAATTAAAACAGTTGCCGTTTTTAGTGAAGCCGATAGAAAAGCATTACATGTTCGTTATGCCGATGAAGCTGTTTGTATTGGTCCACCTCCAAGTAATCAAAGTTATTTGCTAGGTGATAAAATCATAGAGGTTGCTTTGCAATTAGGTGTGGATGGCATTCATCCTGGTTATGGTTTTTTAAGTGAAAACGCTCATTTTGCTCGCAAAGTAAAAGAAGCGGGCATTACATTTATAGGGCCAAGTGCTGAAAGTATGGAACTTATGGGCGGAAAAATTTCTGCTAAAAATGCAGTGGCAAAATTTAATGTTCCTATGGTTCCCGGAACCAAAGACGCTTTAACAGATGTAAATGCTGCTAAAAAAATTGCTACGGAAATTGGTTACCCAATATTAATTAAAGCAAGTGCTGGTGGTGGCGGAAAAGGAATGAGAGTGGTAGAGGTTGAAAGTGAATTTGAAGAACAAATAAAATTAGCACAATCGGAAGCAAAAAGTGCCTTTGGTGATGATGCAGTTTTTATAGAAAAATATGTGGGTTCTCCTCGTCATATTGAATTTCAAATTCTTGGCGATACGCATGGAAATATAGTTCATTTATTTGAACGCGAATGCAGTATTCAACGCAGACATCAAAAACTGGTAGAAGAAGCACCTAGCAGCTGTTTAACTGAAGAGGTAAGACAAAAAATGGGCGAGGCAGCTGTAAATGTTGCCAAAGCTTGTAACTACGTTGGTGCAGGAACTGTAGAGTTTTTAGTAGACGATAAATTGAATTTTTATTTCTTAGAAATGAATACTCGTTTGCAAGTAGAACATCCAGTAACGGAACAAATAGTAAACTTAGATTTAGTAAAAGAGCAAATCAGAATTGCCAGAGGCGAAACTTTAGGATATGCGCAAAGTGATTTAAAAATTAACGGTCATGCTATAGAATTACGTGTTTGTGCCGAGGATCCTGCCAATAACTTTTTACCAGATATTGGAAGATTAAATACCTATAAAACACCCCAAGGTTATGGCGTGCGTGTGGATGATAGCTTTGAGGCGGGAATGGAAATTCCAATTCAATACGACCCAATGATTGCAAAGCTTATAACTTTTGGAAAAGATCGTGAAGAAGCTACAAAACGAATGATTCGCGCCATTGACGACTACCAATTAACAGGAATAGAAACTACTTTGCCTTTTGGAAAATTTGTAATGAAACACGAAGCATTTATAAGTGGGAATTTTGATACCAAGTTTATTGAAAAACATTTCAATCCAGAAAACTTAAAGGAAAAAAATAATTTCAATGAAGCTTATGCTTTTGCAGCTGGAGAATTGTTTTTTGCTAATGAAGCAAATTCAAAGCAACAAGCTGTAGTA
>CAIUQQ010000352.1 GCA_903901345.1 uncultured Bacteroidota bacterium
AAATTTTAGCTATTGAACCTCCAATTGCTTCTATCGCTTTTTGAGCGGAAGCAGAAAAAGCATGTGCTTTAATATCTAAAGCAATATTAATTTCACCTCTACCTAATATTTTAACTAGGCCATTTTTACTTACAACACCATTAGCAACTAATATTTCGAAATCAATTGATTTTAAATTCTTTTCAGTTGCAATAAGTTGTAATTTATCAAGGTTAATACCAACGTATTCAACTCTATTGAAATTTTTAAAACCTACTTTAGGTAAACGTCTATATAATGGCATTTGACCACCTTCAAAACCTCTTTTTGTGCTTGTACCACTTCTAGAACCGGCACCTTTATTACCACGAGCTGCAGTTCCACCTTTTCCACTTCCTTCTCCTCTACCTATTCTTTTTCCTTCTTTTTTTATAGAACCAGCTGCTGGCTTTAAATTATGTAAATTCATAAATTTATGTATTTAAACGTTTTCAACTTTTAACAAATGAGCAACTTTATTGATCATACCTAATACAGCAGGTGTACCTTCAACTTCACGTGATTGGTTAAGTTTAGAAAAACCTAAAGCTTTAATTGTACGCCTTTGATTTTCTGGTCTATCAATAATACTTTTTATGTATGTAATTTTTACTTTAGCCATTATTTTATTCTCCTCCGTTAAATACTCTCTTCATTGAAATACCACGAGTATTAGCAATTGTATAAGCATCTCGCATATTCAATAAAGCATCAACTGTAGCTTTTACCACATTATGAGGATTAGATGATCCTTTAGATTTAGCAAGTACATCTGTTACACCAGCACTTTCTAAAACTGCTCTCATTGCACCACCAGCAATAACACCAGTTCCATGAGCTGCTGGTTTTAAGAATACTCTTCCTCCACCATATTTACCAGTTTGTTCGTGAGGAATAGTACCTTTAAGAACAGGAACTTTTAATAAATTCTTTTTTGCATCTTCAACACCTTTTCTAATAGAATCAGTTACTTCGTTAGCTTTACCTAAACCGTAACCAATTACACCATTTCCATCTCCAACAACAACTAAAGCGGAAAAGCTAAAAGTACGACCACCTTTTGTAACTTTCGCTACACGGTTAATTGAAACTACTCTTTCTTTAAGCTCCATCTCGCTTGATTTTACTCTTTTTATATTTTCTGTAGACATAATATTTATTGTTTTATTTTATAATGAATAAATTCAAAATAAAAATATAAAAGCAATTTAAAATTTCAAACCTCCTTCTCTAGCACCATCAGCTAAGCTTTTAATACGTCCATGGTATAAATATCCATTTCTGTCAAAAACAACTTCATTTATTCCTGAAGCTAAGGCTTTTTGAGCTAAATCTTTACCAACTAAAGTTGATAATTCTACTTTACAAATCTTTTCAGTTATTGCTCTAGATGAAGCTGATACTAAAGTTTTACCAGTAATATCATCAATAATTTGAGCATAAATAGCTTTATTACTTCTAAAAACAGATAAGCGAGGTTTTTGAGTAGTACCTTTAATACGACCACGTATTCCTTTTTTTACTCTAATTCTGCGTAATTCTTTTTTGGTTGCCATTAATTATATTATTTAGATGCTGTTTTACCCGCTTTTCTTCTAAGAACTTCACCAACAAACTTGATACCTTTACCTTTATAAGGTTCAGGAGCTCTTAGTGCACGAATTTTTGCAGCTACTTGACCAATCAATTGTTTATCGGCACTTTCTAAGGTAATGATTGGGTTCTTACCTTTTTCAGTTTCAGTTTTAATTGTAATTTCTTTTGGTATTTCAAAATAAATATGATGTGAAAAACCAAGAATTAAATCTAAAATATTACCTTCATTAGTAGCTTTAAAACCAACACCAACTAATTCTTGACGTTTGATGTAACCTATTGTTACTCCAACAATCATATTACTAATTAATGATCTGTATAAACCATGTAATGCTCTATGTCTTTTGTGATCAGTAGGTCTAGTAACTAATATTTCACTATCAGTTAAAGTTACTGTAATATCTGCATCAATTTGTTGATGCAATTCGCCTTTAGGTCCTTTAATTGAAACTAAATTGTTGCTGTTAATTTTAAAATCAACACCAGCTGGCAATTTTATTGGGGCTTTTCCTATACGTGACATTTAATTTTTCTCCTTATTGATTAATAAATATAACATAATACTTCGCCACCAACGTTTAATTTTCTAGCTTCTTTATCTGTCATTACACCTTTAGAAGTAGTCAAAACTGCAATACCTAAACCGTTTATAACTCTAGGCATATTATCAGTTCCAGTATATCTTCTCAAACCTGGACGACTAATTCTATCCAATTTTTTAATAGCTGAAGCTTTAGAAATAGGGTGGTATTTTAAGGCAATTTTTATTGAACCTTGATGATTTACTACATCTTCAAATTTGTAGTTTAAAATATAACCATTTTCAAATAGAACTTTGGTTATTTCTTTTTTAAGATTTGATGCAGGAATTTCTACAATGCGATGATTCGCTTTTATAGCATTACGCAACCTTGTTAGGTAATCTGATATTGGATCTGTCATTATTTAATTGTTATACTTGTTAGCAGTAAGCCAAAGGCACTCTTACTAACTAAGTGTTGTTAAAATTTATAAGGGATGCAAATATAATTATTTATATACCTTAAGCAAATTTATTTTAAAATTACCACGAAGCTTTAGTAACTCCTGGTATTTTACCCATTGAAGCTAATTCACGAAATTGATTACGACAAATACCGAAATCACTCATGTAACCTTTTGGTCTACCTGTTAATTTACATCTATTATGTAAACGAACTGATGATGAGTTACGAGGTAATTTTTGTAAACCTACATAATCACCTGCTTCTTTAAGAGCTTTGCGTCTATCTGCGAATTGAGCATTTAACTTTTCTCTTTTACGTTGACGAGCTTTTACTGATTCTTTAGCCATAACTTAATTATTTATTTTGATTTTTGAAAGGTAAACCAAATTCTTTCAACAATGAAAGACATTCTTCGTCAGTTGGAGCAGTAGTAACAAAAGTAATATCCATACCAGAAATCTTGTTCACTTTATCAATATCAATTTCAGG
>CAIUQQ010000353.1 GCA_903901345.1 uncultured Bacteroidota bacterium
AAGTCGGCTCAAAAAGAATTAAGCAAACTTCCCACAACCATTGTAAAGAAAATTGCTGCTGTAATTGATGATTTGGCAAGTAACCCTCGCCCTGTTGGTGCAAAGAAATTGGAAGCGCAAAAAAATGAAATATGGCGTGTAAGAACCGGAGATTATAGGATTGTTTATAGTATTGAAGATGTGGTAAAAGTTATAGAAATACAAAAGATAGGCCATAGAAAAGATATTTATAAATAGAAAACAATCCTCTTAAAAAAAAAATTAATTTGTCAGTTCGAGCGAAGTCGAGAACTGGCTAATGGTTCTCGACACAGCTAGTCCGGTTTTACAAACCGCATTACAATACTATTAGCATTTGTAATGCATAAAATATCAATGCCATTGAATGCATTTGCTAGAAACAGGCTTGAAAAAAGCGGATTACAAATCCTTTTAGTAAATGATTTGGATTGCAAATCCAAACCAGCGGATTCTCGACTACGCTCGAACTGACTCAAAACTCTTAAAACTTATTGTTACAATTTTCCTATCAATTGTTTCACTTCTTCGTTTTTGGGATTAATTACCAATATTCTTCCCAATAATTTTAAAGACTCAACTTTGTTATTTTCTATGTTATAAACTGCCGCTAAATTTAGCAATGCTTGTTCGTTATCTGGATTTAATGCCAATGCTTTATTATAATTGTTTTTGGCTAGCGCAATATTATTTTGTTTGAGGTAAGCAAAGCCCAAATTCACATAACTACCCTCCTGCTTGTTGTTGGTTTTTAAATTATTGTTTAGCAAGGAAATTGCATCAGCTAATTTATTCAACATGATTTTAGCTTGCGCTAATTTGTCAATAAAATCAATGCTTTGCGGAGATAGCGACACCGCTTTTTCAAAGAATAATTCTGCTCTTACAAAATCATTTTTACTTAAAAATGCTTGCCCAACCCGATAACAAAGCCAAGCATTTGTTTGCTCATTTACATTTATAAATGATGCTTTATTTACAATCGATTCAAAGTCGTTTTGCAAAAAATACATTTGAATTTGCGCAGCTAACCAATCCATTTCTTTGTTGTTTTTTATCAAATCATTTGCTTGCAATAAAGCTATTTTATCACCATTAAATTTCTCTACATAATTAATCAAAGCTTTGGTTTTTGATAAATCAGTTGTAGTAGAATTATTGATACAATACAATCCTGCAAACTCTTTTATTTTATCAATTTCATATTTCTTGGTAGGTTTTTTTATCCAATGATCATGAACCGAAACATGCGGAATATCTATGGTTCCCGAACGTGGCATGTGGCAGCTTGAACAATCATTTTGTTTTAACATTCTGTTTCTTTCAGTTTCAGCGCATACCGTTTGCGTATTGCTTGAATGGCATTTGATACATGCATTATTAAATATTTGTGTGCCTGTTTTTTTAACACTTACATGCGGATTATGGCAAGTAATACAAGTTAAATTTAAAGTTTCAAAGTTCTTACCCGATGTTTTATTTTGCTTGTTACTTTCTATGAAACATTTGCTTAACTGCAATCGCTGCGCATGACTGGCCATGATGAATTCATCGTTCTGACCTTTGTATTTAGGCATATACACTTCCCAAAAATCGCTTAATACCATGCCCGGCTTAAAATCTTTAAAGGTTTTTCCTTCTTTTAAAATGGAGTTGCCTTGTAAATGGCAACGCTGACAAACATCTATTTGGCGTTCCCAAGGTAATTTTTTCGGATTAACAATGGTGTAATCAATTTCGTGTGCGGTGTCTACTAAATTACCAGCTATTTTATCCTTTAAATGTGCTTCACCAGGTCCATGGCAACGTTCACAGTCAATGCCATTTGGAATATTTACAAATTTATTGGCCGTAAAATCTGTTACACTTGGAAATGCATTGTGGCAACTCATGCACTCAAATTCTATGGTGCGACTAAAACGACTGTTACTACCATTTTCAAATCCTGGTGGCAAATCCCATTTCTGTAATTGTGCATACCACGTTAATGGCAATTGATAAATATATCCATTTACATTCATCAAATGAGAATTGGTATGTTGGCCAGAGCCAATGATATAATCCACTTTTTCGGTACGTTTATAAATGGTATCTTTTTCTTCTAACCTATATTCTAAAATATACATAGTATTATTTTTCCAATAAGGATGGTAATACATGTTTTTAAATTTATCGTAAACTACATGGTGTTTGGTAAAATCTGCACTCGATTTTTGAGGTGTTGCCAAGTCGAAACTTTTACCCATTCCTGTTTCTATAAATGAATTATAAATATCGGCATGGCAAGCTCTGCATTGTTGCATTCCAACATATTTAACAGTATCGTTGTGGTTTAAATATTTGCTTTCTATGGGTGCTGATTCATTGCTATTGCAAAATATTTGGAAAGAAATTCCAATTAAAATTGCAGCAAACCATAAAAAATGTTTTTTCTCTTTCAAGATTGTCTTTATTATTTTCTTCAAATAAAGAAAAATTAAAGCTTATTATCATCAAGTAAACAATAAAAATTTATTTGAAACTATACCTTACTCCAACAAAGGCCCTGATGCCTTGCAATGGAGCATAATTATAACTCGGATCAAAGGTATAGCCATTAGGATTATTGATTGAAATTTGTTTATCAAATGGATCAAACGGGCGCATGATTGGATGGCTGGGTATAAAATTTAACAAGTTTTTTGATCCACCATAAATGGATAAATTGTTTTTAAAAACTTTGGTTATTTGCAAATTGATCAATGCAAACCAAGGCGATTCAGCTGGCCTGAAATCATTTGGTAAAACAGGTAGAAGCATTGGGCTGGTGAGTGTTCCATTCAAATCAATAGTAATTTTCGGTTTGATAAAATGGTAATTTAAGCCAAAATTAAAAGTAAGTGGTGGCGTTTGGATTTGATTTTGTTTTTTTTCAAAATTCAAACTGTCTTTATTCATAGTAAAAACTTCCACTAAAGTAAAACCTATATTGGCTTTTATATTTTTATTGAAAGTAGCATCAGCATTTACATTCAAACCTCTGTTAATAGAATATCCATTCAAATTATTAAAGATAATTTTATTGGCATCGGAAAAATAATCAGGTACAATTCTATTGGTAAAATAAGTAAAAAATACATTCGCATCTAAGTTAATAAATCCTTTATTGATAGAGAAATTTCTAACATAATTAAACGATACATTCCACGACTGCTCTGGCCTTAGCTCATTTAAAATAAGAACTTGTCGTGCACCTGTTAAAGCTGCATGTTCCTCACTAAAAAGATTAATAACTCGATAGCCATTACCCAAACTTAACCTAAAAGTGTTAAAAGTATTTGGGCTAAACTTATAGTTTAACCGTGGAGAAAATATAGCACCATGAATTGAATTCATATCACAACGCAAACCCATTAACATTTTATGTTTTTGGTTAATTTTAAAATCGTTTTGAATAAAAAAACCTGGCAAGTAAATGATGTTCGGTTTATTGATTGAATCTATTGTTTGGGTAACGGAGGTATTGTCATCATAATAGGTATAACGCAACGCAGCACCCATTAAAATATTGTGTTTTTTAGCTATTGTTTTATCAAATGTTATTTGATTAAATGCAATGATTTGATTGGCCAAATATGCTACTTTTCCATACACCGAATTTTGATCATGGTAATTGATTGAACTATTTAAAACCACTTTATCCTTAAAATAGGGCAATTGATAATTGCTTAATAATTCCAATCTTTTGGTTTGAATACTTTCACCATAAACACTGTCGCCTCCTCTGAACGATTGATTCCAATTGGTTTCACCGCCCCACCTGTCTTCATAAAAAACCCTAGCTGCAATGTTTGCAATCCTGTTTTCTTTTCGTTCAATATTGGTTTTATTAAATAATGAAATGCGTTTTTGAAGTGTTATATCAGTAAAATTATCATTATTTAAATCCCATATTTTATCAAAATAAAATACATTGGCACTTAATAACGATTGAATTTTTGGACTCCATTTAAATTTATAAGCCACATCTAAATTATTTTCCAAATAACTGGTGGAGTTAAAATCAATGTTGAACTTTGGGGCTATCAAAGGATTTTTTGTAATAATATTAATTAACCCACCAACCGCTTCGGAACCGTATAAAGTAGATGCTGGCCCACGCTGAATTTCTACTCTTTCAATAATTGAATTAGGAATTCCCATCAATCCATAAACTGTAGAAAGGGCCGAGACTATTGGCATTCCGTCAATCATTACCATGGTATATGGGCCTTCCATTCCATTAATATGTATATCGCCAGTATTGCAAACATTGCAGTTTAATTGTGGCCTAACTCCATTCACCATTCCAATGGCTTCAAAAATATTGGACGTGGGATTTTGTTGAAACAATTTTGGCGAAATAACTTCTACCGATACTGTACTTTCTTTCCTACTTATTTCTTTTAAAGTTCCACTTACCACCACTTCATTCAATCCATTTTCAATGGCTAATAAATTTATTTCTATTGTACTATTTATAATGTCTTTCTTAAAATATTTCAATGATTTACTTTCAAATCCTATGGCTTTGATGGTTAAAATAAAAGAATCTTTTACAATATTTTTAAAAACAAATCTTCCTTCATTGTCTGTTTGAATACTTAGCTTGGTTTCTTTAATGGTAACAATTGCAAAAGTAATAGGATTACCGTCACATACAACTTTTCCTTTAAAATCAAGTGATTGGGCCAATAATTGCTCAACAAATAGGACAAAAAAAAGGACTGTAAAACAATATTTATTAGTTGAAATCATAAAATTAGAGCAGCAAATATAATTTGTTAGACTTGTCTAACAAATATATTTTGTGAATAGTATTATTATATTTGAGGCATGAGAACGTTAGCAGAAGAAAACTATTTAAAGGCCATTTACAACTTAAGTCAAAATGAAACGGGCGCTACTGCTAGCAAACTTTCGGAAAAGTTAAACGTAAAATTACCTACTATTAATAGCATGGTAAATAAATTAGCTGATAAAGAATTAGTAGAATACCAAAAATACAAAGGTTTTATTTTAACTGAAAAAGGACAAAAACAAGCATTAGAGGTAATTCGCAAACACCGATTAACTGAATTATTTTTAGTAAAAATAATGGGTTTTGGTTGGGAAGAAGTGCATGACATAGCCGAGGAGGTTGAACATATTAAAAGTCCTTTGTTTTTTGAAAAGATGGACTTGATTTTAAGCAATCCAAAATACGATCCTCATGGCGCTCCCATTCCTGATAAAAACGGGAAACTTCCAAAAACAAACTTGAAATTATTGGCAAATATTGAAATTGGCAAAACCGTGAGGTTTGTTGCAGTCAGCGATTCTTCCTCCGATTTTTTAAGCTATTTAAGTCGAGTGGGTATTTCACTTTACTCCAATATTGAAATCATAGACCGGGAAGTTTTTGATGGATTATTAAAGATAAAAGTAAATAAAATAACCACCACATTAAGCGGACAAGTAGCAGAAAAAATATTGGTAGAATAAGTATTTTACCAATAATCTTTTATCAATGCTTTGATTTCATTTTCGGTAAGATTATCAATTTCGCCTCCTTTTTAAAATTTGAAGAAAGCTATACACTATAACTCATTCAAAAAATCTTTTGCTAATGTAGTTTTTAATTTGCCTTTTTTAAAAAGCTTAACTTCTTCAAGACCTGCGCTAATATTTTCTAATATTTCTTTTTTGATAGGATCACCATCAGTTTCTATTTTTTTTACATAATGCAAGTTTTTTGCCAATTCAACAAAATGGCTAAATTCTTTATCTGTCGTATATATAGTTACATGTCTCATGCTGTGATAATGAAATGTTTTATTTTCAAAAATAAAATTTAGTTTTTAAATTGTGTTGTATTAAAAAAAATAAAACTTTGGAAACATAAAAAGTTCCAAATATTAATTCTTAGTATTCATCTTAACAATGTATTTTCCAATAATATCAAACTCAATATTTACTTCATCACCTTCTTTGAATTGATGAAAAACAGTATGTTCAAATGTATAAGGAATAATGGTTACACTGAACCAATCTTCCTGGGCATTAACTACAGTTAAACTTACCCCATTGATACAAACAGAACCTTTTGTTACCAATAAATTTTGATGCTTTGGATTGATTGTAAAATAAAAATTCCAACTTCCGTTCATATCTTCTATTTTATTGCACACAGCCACATCATCAACATGACCTTGAACTATGTGTCCGTCAAACCTGCCATGAGCTGGCATGCAACGTTCAATATTTACCTTTTGGCCAATATTCAAATGTTTCAAATTTGTTTTTTCCAAAGTTTCATTTACAGCTGTAACTTTGTAATTTGATTCATTGATTTCAACTACCGTAAGACAAACTCCATTATGAGCCACGCTTTGATCTACCTTTAATTCATGGGTAATTGGGCTGTTAAAATAAAAATCAATATTGGTGTTTACTACTTTTTTATCCACTAAAGTAGCCATGGTTTCTATAATTCCTGTAAACATATTTATTTTAAAAAGTGCACAAACATACCTTTTGTTATTGTATTTTTTTTATTTGCTTGCGCCTTTAAATATAAAAAATGCAAAACCCTATTTTAGTTGAAGTTTATCGTGCCAATGTATTAGAAAGTTTTCACCGTGGCGCCATTTGTGTGGTAAATGAAAACAATGAAATTATATTCAGTAAAGGGAATGTGGAACAAATTTGTTATCCACGCTCAGCCATGAAATATATTCAAGTTTTACCGCTTTTGGTTTTGGGTGGAATAGAAAAATATGGTTTTACATTACAAGAAATTGCCATCATGTGTGGCTCGCACAATGCAGAACAGGAACATTTAACAGTGGTGGAAAGTATCCTTTCAAAAATTGGTTTACATAAAAACGATTTGTATTGCGGTCCGCAATACCCAAGTTCCAAACGCGATGCCGATCAATTAATTCGAGATAATAAAAAGCCCGAACACATTCATAATAATTGCAGTGGGAAGCATGCAGGCATGTTGGCTTTATGTCAATTAATCAATGCGCCTATTCACGATTATATTCAACCAAATCATGCTATTCAGCAATTGATTTTAGATTATGTGGAGAAAATTTATGAATACCCGAAAGAAAAAATGGTGACAGCTTTGGATGGTTGCTCCGCTCCTATTTATTCCATTCCGGTTTTAAACCAAGCCATTGCTTTTAAAAATTTGGTAAGCAATGATTATGAAGAAAAACTAACCAATGCTTGTAAAATAGTAATGGAAGCTGTTTCAAAATATCCATTTATGGTGGCTGGTTCTAAGCGTTATTGTACCGATATGATGCAAATTACTGCGCCACAAATCATTGGAAAAACAGGCGCAGAAGGAATTTTCTGTATGAGTTTACCTGAACAAAAATTAGGAGTTTGTATAAAAATAGATGATGGAAAAATGTTGCCTCAATACAATGTTGCGCAAGCATTTGTAGAAGCTACAGGTTTATTTAATCATGAAACTTTAAAACCTTTACACCATTATTTACAAGATAATTTGACAAACTTTAATAAATTTACCGTTGGAGAAATAAAAGCAGTTGATGGTTTGTTTGATGAATTGGAGATTGGGTAATAAAAAATTTGCAAATATTACCTAATTAGATAACTTTGCATGGTGGAAAATAATTTTATTCGAAATATATTTTATTACAAACAATTTTATCTAGACTTTTTTTCATCACTAAAACCTGAAGTTCAGAAAAAGTTAAACTGGACACTTCAATTGATAGCTACTATAGATAGAGTTCCTGGAAAATACTTTAAACACATAACTGGATCAACTGGTTTATATGAAATTAGGGTAGAAGTTGGCTCAGACATTTATAGGGTTTTTGGTTGTTTTGATAAAGGACAGTTGGTAATATTATTAAATGGTTTTCAGAAGAAAACTCAGAAAACACCTAAAAGTGAAATTGAATTAGCTGAAAAACTTAAAAAGCAATATTTTGAAGAAACAGCAACCATAAA
>CAIUQQ010000354.1 GCA_903901345.1 uncultured Bacteroidota bacterium
AATATTTTTTTTGCTTTCATTTATTATATTGGTTTAATAGTTGAAGGTTAGGCCACAAGTTTGGCAAAGTGGGGAATTTTGGGAAACTGAGATGACTGCCACCAATGAACCGCAAATTTTTTATAGGTGCTGTTTTTCTATTCGGATTTTATTTTTATCCTATTTTTCAGATATACCAATGTACTTTTTTAATTCAGTTTGATTTTCTGCTTGTTTTATTAAAAAGTCTGCTACGTCTGCTCTATTAATTCCGCCTATGTTTATTCCTTTGAATAATTTATTTTCAATGCGGTATTTTTCTGTCAATTCTTTGTCTAATAACCTTCCTGGCCTTACAACTGTCCAATTCAAATCGGAATGAGTAATCATTTCTTCCATTTTGGTTTTATCAGCATAAACGTCTTTTAACAAGTATTTTAAAAACATTTTTACCAACCAAGGAACATAATTTTCACTTTCTCCAGCTCCAAATCCGGTAACAAAAATAAACGGAATAGTTATTTTGTTTTCATTATGTATTTCCAAAATTAATTTTGCAAAATCTGAAAAAAGGGTGGTCGCTTTCATGTTCTTGCCAGTACCCAATGTTATAATTAAGGCATCTGCATTTTGGATAGATTTGAATAAGTCAGCTTTATTGGTGGCATCACCAAGTATCATATTTAACGATTGTTTCTCTTCAATATTAATTTCAGATCGAGAAAGGGTTGTTATTGAATGATTTCTATTTAATCCTCTTTTTACTGTTTCTAATCCTATTCCAGCCGAGGCTCCTATGATGGTTATATTCATTTTTCTTTTTTATTGATTTTGAGTTGATAACGTTTTTGGGCTTAAAGAAGTGGCGATTTCGAAGAACAAAACTTCATATAACCACTGAACCGCCTATTTCTTGTAGGTGCTTTTAGCGGTTCGTGCTTCTTTTTCTGTGTTAGTTTTAATTTTTAGTTCCAATTGTTTCTTTTTATTGTTTGAGTTATATGAGCAAGATGGTGGTTACAATGCCACGCATAAACTCCTATATTTTCGTCAACTCTAAAATTTTTTCTGTGTTCAGGATGGATAAAAATTCTTCCATATTGTTCGTCTGTCAAATTGTTTAATAACACTGTCCATCTTTCGTGAATCCCTTCTATCATTTTCATTGAAGGCTCAATAGGCATGCTTTTAGTGTCAAGAAGTTCTGCCCAAAGTTCTTCAAAATAGGGTTTTATAGTTGGCTGGTCTTCTGTCAATGCAAGTTTTAAACGAGTTAAACTGTTCATATGACTGTCAGCACAATGGTGAACTACTTGTCTAATTGTCCAGCCATCAGGTCTATATTGAGTATCAAGTTGCATGTCAGTCAACTTATATACTTCAGCTCCTAACCTTGTTGGAAATATTGCAATATCTGAAACCCATTTTAATAAAATGTCTTTCGTAATTATCTCAGGTTTCTCAAACTTTCCAATCGGATATTTCAATTGTTCTAAAGTCATAAAGTTCAAATTTGTTTATATTCTAAGTGTCATCTTTTAGCCTAAACGCTAACTAGTTTATGTAGGAATAATCATCCAAAATCTTCTATCTCAACACAAAATTTTGTCCTAAATAAACCCTGCGAACCATTTCGTCATCGGCTAATTCTTGGCCTGTTCCGGCTTTCAAAATTTTTCCTTCAAAAAGTAAATAGGCTCTGTCAACAATAGAAAGTGTTTCGTGAACATTGTGATCGGTTACTAAAATACCAATATTTTTATGTTTTAATTTTGCCACAATTACTTGAATATCTTCCACCGCAATGGGGTCAATTCCTGCAAAAGGTTCATCTAATAAAATAAACTTAGGGTTTACTGCCAATGCTCGGGCTATTTCGGTTCTACGTCTTTCGCCACCACTCAATACATTTCCCATGCTTTTTCGCACTTTGTGCAAGGTAAATTCATCAATCAATGATTCCAATCTATCGCGCTGTTCTTCCTTACTCATGGGCGTAAGTTCCATCACTGCTTTGATGTTATCTTCTACACTTAAAGTTCTGAAAATACTGGCTTCTTGTGGCAAATAACCTAAACCTTTTTGCGCCCTTTTGTACATGGGCATGGCGGTTAAATCTTCGCCATCTAAAGTAACAGTTCCTTCATCGGGTTTTATTAGCCCAACTGTCATATAAAAAGTAGTGGTTTTTCCAGCACCATTAGGGCCTAATAACCCAACGCATTCGCCTTGTTCTACTTCAATCGACACATGGTCAACAACGGTTCTTTTCTTGTATCTTTTAACTAAATTATGGCTTTCTAATTTCATGTTTTTGTACTTAAATAGTAGCGGAAATTGGTTTGCAATTATAATGCCATTATTGCTATTTTTTTAGAATAGTTTATTGACAATGGACGATAGTCGTTGGACGATAGACGATAGTTGATAGAAGATAAAAAATTAAGATTAGCACTTTTAATAAAATAGGCTATTCCCAACAAATCAACTATGGTCTATCTTTTATAAAAATAAAACTTGTACCGAAGTAAATTTAACCATTATTTTTTTTAACAACTCCGAAGAGGTGTTGAATTTGAATAACCCTGCATGAAATGCAGGGAAAATGACAATACACATCAAAACAACTCTGAAGGAGTTGAATATTTTACAAAAAATATTTAATATTATAACACAATTCTGAATAACATAGTCAAATTTAATTTCCATGTTTTTAGCTTTTCAACTCCTTCAGAGTTGTTTTTTTAAATTATTAATTTCATCACCGAGTTTCACTCGATGCTATTCAAATTCAACTCCTTCGGAGTTGCTAATTTTAAGAAAATCAACTATGGTCTATCGTCTATAAACCATGGTCTATCATCTATGGTCTATCGTCTATTAACTATTAACCGTTGTCAATTTTGTTCAATTCATGGCAATTGTTATCTTCGCCAACCAAAATAATGAACGAAGCATTTGAAATACAACTGAACGCCTTAAAAGCTGATATTGATTTTTATAGTTATTCAATAAAAGAAGTGGCGATTGAAATGGTAAAAGAAGGTTTTACCAAATATCCAATTTTTATTGCCAGCGAGCATGAAGTAAAAATTGGAGAACTCATTTTATCGAGAGGCGATTATGCCCGCGATAACGATATTTATGCATCTACTTTGGAAGAAATGCTTGAAAAAAAAGTCATTGATTCAAAAAAACAAAATGATTTTACAGAAAACTATAAAGGTTATAAAACCCATTGTTGCGTACTTTGGTTAACTCCTACTTCGGCTCAGTTTGTATACATTCCATATAATAAAAATGCAGAAAATTTAGCCGATGCATAATTTCCCAAAAGTAGCAGTCGTTATTATTCATTGGAATAAGGTAGAATATTTGCAAAAATTTTTGCCTTCGGTGCTTGCTAGCAATTATCCTAATTTGCAAATTGTATTAGCCGATAACCATTCGAGTGATGATTCTGTGAAATTTATTGAAGAAAATTATCCTCAAATTCAAATTGTACAAAACGGTTATAATTATGGCTATGCTGGTGGTTATAACCATGCGCTTAAACACGTAGAAGCAGATTATTATGTGCTTTTAAATAACGATGTGGAAGTAGGCGAAAACTGGATTCTTCCGGTTATAGAAGCCATGGAAGCCGACTCAAGCATTGCGGCAGCACAACCCAAAATGTTACAATATACCAACCGTAATTTGTTTGAATATGCGGGTGCTGCAGGCGGACATATTGATAAATTTGGATATGTATTTTGCAGGGGAAGGATTTTTGAAAAATGTGAAGTTGACAGTGGCCAATACCAAAATATAGAAGAAGTTTTTTGGGCAACTGGTGCTTGTTTATTTATCAAATCAAAATTATTTCACGAGGCAGAAGGATTTGACGCTAACTTTTTTGCTCACATGGAAGAGGTTGATTTATGTTGGCGATTGCAATTAATGGGTTACAAAATAATCAGTGTTCCAGAAAGTTATGTTTACCATTTGGGAGGTGGAACTTTAAGCAAGCAAAGTGATAAAAAAACCTATTTGAATTTCAGAAATTCATTGATCATGATGCTTAAAAACTTGCCTGCAAATCAGATTTGGTGGCTTATTCCGTTCAGGCATGCGCTTGATTTATTAAGTTCGGGATTCTTTTTAATTAATGGTTTTCCTAAACACAGTTTGGCCATTCACAAAGCACATTATCATTTTGCAAAACATTTTTTCAAATGGTTAAAATTACGCAGAAAAGTGCAACAAAAAATTACTAATAATAGCATGAAAGGCATTTATAATAAGAGTGTTGTATGGAAACATTTTGTAGAACAAAAACAATTTTACAGCGAGTTATAGTTCCTATTGAAAAAAATGTACTTTCGCACCTCGATTAGACGATAGACGATAGACGATAGACGATTGGCAATAAGAACAAAAGATGAATTGCCGTTTGCGGATACTGAGCGTAGTCGAAGTATAGCCAACGGAAAAAGAAATAATAAAAAATAAAAAAACATATAAAAATTATGGCAAATACAGGTGATTTATTTAAAGGCTGTTTTATAAAATTTAATGGCGAATTATGCCAAGTAATGGAATACCAACACAGAACACCAGGAAACTTACGTGCGTTTTACCAAGTAGTATTACGCAATGTAAAAAGTGGCAAACAAATAGAACACCGTTTGCGTGCTGGCGAAAGTGTGGAAATGTTAAGAGTAGAACACCGCGAAATGCAGTTTTTATATAAAGACGGTAGCAGTTTGGTGTTAATGGATCCTGAAAATTTTGAACAAATATTTGTAGATGGTTCTTCAATAGGCAGCACTGAAAAATTCATTAAAGAAGAAATGATTTTGAAAGTAGCTTTTGAAAGCGATACAGTTATAGGAATTGAGCCACCTAATTTTGGTGTTTACGAAGTAACTTATACAGAACCTGGCGTTAAAGGCGATACAGCAACGAATACTTTAAAACCTGCTACTTTAGATACTGGCGCAGAAATTATGGTTCCTTTATTCATAAATATTGGAGAAAAAATTAAAGTAGATTTGCGTACTGAATCTTACGCTGAAAGAGTAAAATAATTAGTGTTTGTAAAAAACTCCAATTTCTTCGTTATGCTTGCTATTAAAAAGGTCATTTACGAATAAAAAAAAAGTACCTTTTTACAGTTTGTCATATTGAGCGTAGTCGAAATATATTGAAAACGAAAGTAATAAGTTCTCGACTCCGCTCGAACTGACATAAAAAAAAGCATCTTTTAAGGTGCTTTTTTTATGCTTCATTCATAAACTCATATTTGGGATTGTGGCTACTGTGCCAATGGTGCAGAATTTTGGCTCTATTTCTAACTATGGTAAAACCATTTTTATGAAAGCGTTCCCAAAGTTCCGTATCTTCATTTCCCCAAGTGGTATACGTTTCATTCAATCCACCAATTTTTTTCCAATCTTGTTTTAGGCAACTTAACATTCCTTTGCTACCATATTGTTCCCACTCGCCATTTTGCTTTGCAATAACAGCCGGTTTATTATTATACAAAAAGAAAAAAATGGGATACCAAACTCGGTTTTTAGCTGTAAAAAAGTTAACTGATTCAACAATATTTTTTGGAAGCGATAAATCGGCATCACAAATAAAAACAAGATTGGTTTCACTTTGGGCAACAGCTTTGTTAAAAGTGTAAGACCTACTGAATTTGATGGAATCAGAGTTAAAAATTAATTTCCCTTTCCACTGTTTTTGGATTTCAGTTTTTAAATCTTCCACATCATTCGAGTTACAATCAAAAACAGAAAGTTCTATTAAATGCTGGTGTTTTGCGGCTTTGATGCTTTGCAATAAATGATTCAAATAGTTATCGCTTCGGTTATAAATTCCAGTGCAAATGGTAATTTTTTCTAGCTTTTTAAATGAAAATATTGAATACCATAAATAAATGCCAATTCCTTTAAAATCGCGGTACAAACTGTTTGATGAAAAACTACGTTGAGGCGCTTTAAACACATAGTAAAATGGGTATTTATAGCTTTTTGGAATGATGTTTTTTAGTGCAGCAAACATGATATTTATTTAGCAAAACTAGTCTTAAGTTTTCGGTAAATCCACCTTAAATTTAAACCTGACATGTACATTTTTTGAACTTCCAATTTTTCCTTAAAAGCTTCATTTATATTTTGACTTTTAGCATTGGCATGAACTCGATAAGCAGCCATGTGAATGTTAACGTATAAACATGAACGGTTTTTTAGTAAATGTAAAATCAGTTCATAATCAAAAGCATATTTAAAATGAGCATCTAAAAAGAAATCGCGCTTTAATTGACTCCTGTTAAAAAAGCAAGATGGTTGGTAAATATTTGGCAACATACCTACTTCTAAAACTTTTTCAAACCTTACAGGATTCCCTTTTACAGTTTCAATTTCTACTCCAAATTCATTAATAGTTGAACAATTACCATGTACTAATGATGTTTCGCTATTTACCTCAAAACAAGAAACAGCTGTTTCCACTGCATTTGGCATTAACAAATCATCCGAATTTATAAAAGCAATGATTTCACCTTTACACATTTTAAATGCCTGGTTTATAGCATCTGCCTGACCCAAATCGGCTTTACATTGCCAATAAGTAATATTGGCATCGTACTTTTTAATTATTTCTAAACTTCCATCATTAGAACCACCATCCATTACAAAATATTCTATATTTTTATAAGTTTGGTTTAAAACAGAAAGTATGGTTTGCTCCAAAAATTGCGCTTGGTTATAACTAGGAGTAATTATGCTAACTAATGGATTATTCATTTTTTACAAATAACGCAAATATTTATTTAAAAATGTTACATAAATCTAATCAAATCTGATTGATTTTACAGGACTAATTTTACTAACCACATTTGCTGGCAACAGCAATAAAACAAGGCAAATTGCAAAGCATGAAACATTTACCAAAACAAAATCGAAAGATTGGAACGAAACGGGAACCGCACTTACATAATAATCTTTTTCCGAAAGTTTGATAAAACTAAATTGCTGTTGTAAAAATCCTAATCCTATTGCCAAAGCATTGCCTAGCAATAAACCTCTGATAATAATAAAGGCTGCTAAATTCAAAAATATTTTTATAATATTCAAATTATTCAAGCCCAAAGCTTTTAGCATACCAATCATATTGCTACGCTCAACTATTAAAATTAACAAAGCTGTAACCATATTAATAATGGCAACTGCAGCCATCAAAATTAAAATAATCATTACATTTACATCCAACATATTTAGCCAATTAAAAAGATCGGGATAAACTAAATTAATGGGAGTAATTCCCATAGTGTAAGGCGTTACTGTAGCCAGCAAATCAACTTTAGACTCCAATGAATCAAAATTATTTACAAAAATTTCGTATCCTGTAAATAAATTATTAGACCAGCCATTTAATTTTTGAATTTGTTTGATATCAACCAAAGCATACAAATCGTCAATTTCCCCTAAATTAGTATCAAAAATACCAACAATATTGAACTTACGAACGCGAGGTGGATCTTGAATAAAATATACAAAAATTCCATCACCCACTTTAAACCCTAATTTTTGTGCTAACGAGGAAGAAAGTAAAATTTGATTAGAAAGTTTTAAAGTATCTAATTTAGGAATGTTGCCAGCTATTAAACTATTTTTCAAATACGTAAAATCAAAATGGGCGTCAACACCTTTTAAAACAATTCCTTGAAAATCGTTTTCAGTTTTAATAATACCCGCTTTAATTGCATATTTTTGGTAGTGCTTAAATCCATTTTTAGCATTAATAAATTGCTCTACATCAGCATTACCTTCAATAGGCAAACTTTGGTAAGATTGGTTTTGGTCAAGATTATTAATTAAAATATGTGATTGAAAATTGGAAAGTTTTTTACTAACTTGCTGCTTGTAACCACGCGAAATAGCAATTGCTAAAAGCATAACTGTAACACTAATGGCTACCGCCAAAGTAGCTATTCGAACGATAAGTTTAGAAAACGAAGTTTGTTTACTTTGGCTTAAACGTTTTGATATAAAAAAACTTAATTGCAAATTGAATGAAAAAAATTGTCTTCAAATATATACCAAATCAACTTAGTTTTTTGCATCATATGCTTTTAAAAACTAAGTTGTATTTTAGAATGCCGCAACTAAATAAAAAAAATTGGATGCAAAATATGAGCATTTGTTTGATAACGCTTTTGCTATTGAATGCTGAAATAAATGCACAAATTATATTGGGATCAGCCAGAATAAATGCTTATAAACCATTGCTAAAAAACAAAAAAATTGGTTTAGTAGTCAATCAAAGTAGTTTGATAAATAGCACTCATTTAATTGATACTTTGAAAAGTTTAAAGGTAAATATTACAACACTTTTTTCACCTGAACATGGCCTCCGTGGAAATTATTCTGCAGGAGAAAAAATAAAAAGTGGCATGGATGAAAAAACAGGTTTGCCCATTATTTCATTGTATGGAAACAATAAAAAACCAAGCGCGGAACAACTAAAAAATGTTGATATTATTATCTTTGATTTACAAGATGTAGGCGCTCGTTTTTACACCTATATCAGCACTTTACATTATGTAATGGAAGCATTAGCCGAAACCAATAAAACGCTCATTGTTTTAGACAAACCAAATCCGAATGGAGATATCATAGATGGACCGGTTTTAGACACTAATTTTCATTCGTTTGTGGGCATGCATCCAATTCCAATTTTACATGGAATGACCATGGGCGAATATGCGCAAATGATAAATGGAGAAAGCTGGTTGAAGCACAAATTAAAATGCAAATTAATAGTGATTCCAATGAAAAACTATACGCATAAAACAGTTTATATGCCACCCATTTTCCCCTCACCTAATTTAAGAACTTATGCCGCCATTAGATTATACGCTAGCTTGTGTTTTTTTGAAGGAACAGAAATAAGTTTAGGGCGCGGAACCGATAAACCTTTTGAATGCATTGGCTTGCCAAATTCAAGTATTGGTAATTTCGAATTTACGCCAAAATCAATTCCTGGAGTGGCCGATAATCCTCCGCAAAAAGATAAATTATGTAAAGGTTTTTTATTAAGTTATGAAGCAAAAAACATCAATAAAATAAACTTAAATTGGCTCATAGAATTTTATAAAACAAGCACAGATACCGCCCATTTTTTTAATTCATTTTTCGATAAATTAGCAGGTTCCAATATTTTGCGAAAGCAAATAATTAGTGGACTTACAGCCAAAGAAATTGAAAAAACTTGGCAGATAGATTTAGAAAAATTTAAGGTAATGCGTAAGAAATATGTTTTGTATAAAGATTAATATTGCAGCAGCATGAAAATATTAATTATCCGTTTTAGTTCCATTGGCGATGTAGTTTTAACAACACCAGTAATTAGGTGTTTAAAACAACAATTAAATGCAGAAATTCATTATTTAACAAAGCCTAATTTTGCCACTATTTTAAATACAAATCCATTTATCGATCAATTACATATTTTAGATAAAAGTTTGATTGCAAAAGCAAAGGAATTGCAATCAGAAAACTTTGATTTTGTAATTGATTTACACAATAATATTAGAACACTCATTTTCAAAAAAACTTTGGGCGTGGAATCTTATTCATTTCCAAAACTAAATTTTGAAAAGTGGTTATTGGTGAATTTCAAAACCAATAAAATGCCCAATATTCATATTGTAGATAGGTATTTTAAACCAGCCGAAAAAATTGGAATTGCCAATGATAACAAAGGATTGGATTATTTTTTACCAATAGATTTTTCGTTCAATTATCCTTTAGATTTAGACCAACCTTTTATAGCTTGGGCAATTGGAGCGCAGCATTTTACCAAAAGATTTCCTGTTCATAAAATCATTGAAATTTGCAATAAAATAAACTTACCAATTTATTTGTTAGGAGGAAAAGAGGATACCACTAATGGCGATGAAATTGCAAAGCAAACCAATGGAAATGTAACGAATTTATGCGGTAAATTAAGTTTACATCAATCGGCTTATGTTGTTAAAAACAGTTCACTGCTTATTACCAACGATACTGGTTTAATGCATATTGGCGCGGCTTTTCAAAAACGAATTATTTCACTTTGGGGAAATACCACTCCATTGTTAGGCATGAATCCATATTATGGCAATAATGATGTGAAGCAAGCAATGTTTGAAAACAAGAATATAAGTTGCAGACCATGTAGTAAAATTGGTTTTCACAGTTGTCCAAAAAAACATTTTAAATGTATGGAAGATTTAAATGTACAAAGCATTGAAGAAGAAATAAGGTTGATGATTGGCGGGATTTGATAGTACATTTATTGAAATCTTAAAAGCAAAATAAGTCCATGGTCTATCGTTCATTCACCATTTACTTTTATTTTTTTTCTTCCATACAACTATCTTTTAAATGACGTTGACTAGTTAATAATAGCGCGTTATTTCTAACCATTTAAAATTTACAGTTATGAAAAATAAATACATTTTTTTGCTGATTTCTTTATCATTCAACCTCAATACTTTTGCTCAAAAGAACAATGATACATTGCAAAAATTACAAGGTGTAATTACCAACCATTATGGTTTCCCAGTTTTAAATGCAACTATTACTGTTTTGGGAAATGATAAATTATACCAAACCAATTCGGATTCAAATGGAAATTATTGTTTAGCTACGCTAAATAATGGACTGTATGAGATTATTGTTAAAGCAGAAAATTACGCTAGAACTGTTTCACAAGTTTTTTATGATAATGGTATTTTTAAAATTCAATTTAGAGATTTTAGATTATATGGCAATTTGAATAAAAATATAAAACGGTTTGGTTCATGTTATTCAAGTTGGATCATGTCAAAACCATTAAATCCAATACTAAAAGCACCTAATCAAAACATCAATTCCATTGCTGCTTATATGCGTGGGGTTGATTCCAGAAATGGAGAAATACCTAGCATTAATGGCGCAAGGCCAGAAAACACTGCCTATTATTTTGATGGAGTAAGAATAGTTGGAATGGAAGAAAATTATGCTAGTTTTGTAAAATAATAAAATGACTTTTTGTAAACACATATTGTTAGTTTCTTCTTTTTTTTTGAGTGTTATAATACTTAACGCTCAAAATAAAACTGGTGCTTTAATTGGCAAAGTTAAAGATGCTTATAATGACAATGCAATCAAAAATGCTACCGTTACTTTACTAGGAAACAACAAATTATTTCAAGCTATTTCTAATAAAAAAGGAATTTATGAATTTAGCCAATTACCGGTTGGAGTTTATACTGTAATTGTATCGAAAGATAATTTTAAAATCAATGAACTAACTGATTATATAAGCGTTTCGGAAGATTCAATTGCTACAGTAACATTCAAACTCATACCGTTGTTTAAGTTAATAAAATCTGCAAATATTTTCTCAAATAATTTTATTGTTGAAGATACTAATGTACCATATTGGGTAAGGGGTGGCAAATCATATTCAATAATTAACTGGGTGAAACAACCTGAAACAACATTGATATATTTTGATAACTATAAAAGAATTATTCCAACTATGCAATTTGATAATGATGAAATAAGTAATTCCGAGTATTTAAACAGAATAAGAATTGCAAGTGATTATTTTATCATCAAAACGAAATGATTCATTTAAAAAATATATTACTCGTTTCCTTCCTATCAATTGGACTGAATTCATTTGCCCAAATAGATTCTATACAATTTGGAAAATTGGCAGGTAAAGTTATTGATGCTAAAACAAAAAAGCCAATTGAATATGCGGTAATAACTATAGAAAAAGATAGTTTTAAAAAATCGAAATATTCAGACAAAGAAGGTGATTTTGTTTTTTCAAATATTTCAGTTGGGAATTACAGTATTTATGTTTCATATACAGGCTACAGTAAAATGAAAACAGAAAATTTATATGTTTTAAAAGACTCAACTTCATATAATGTATTTGTTATGAGTGATCCTATTAAATTTATTGGTTGTAATTTTGGAAACAATCACAAACTGATTGAAAAGGACGAACCAACCCAACAAAATTTAAATAAACAACAAATTATGCGAATGCCTTATTAGTTTTATTGATTGTATAAATAAAAGCCGATTGTATGCCTTACACTCGGCTTTTTGCGTTAATATTGCAGCTTAATTTTTATACTAAAATATCATGCTGAAACTTGGAGATAAAGTAAAATTTGTAAATGAAAACATGGAAGGTATTGTTACCAGTTTTAAAGGAAAAAACATGGTGGGCGTAACCATTGAAGACGATTTTGAAATTCCTGTTTTGGCAAGTGAAGTACTAAAAATAGATTTTGATGAAGTGAAACCTGATGCTGCAAAAAAAGAAGCTGACGACAAGCTAAAATCAAAGCTAAACACCAATCCGTTGGGAATATTTTGGGCATACAACCGAATGGGTGAAAATGATGTGGAAGGTGTGTTGCACAATAACAGTTGCGATATTTTATTATATGCCATTTACCAAAAAGAAAAAGACGTTTTTAGTTTATACAAAACCGGTAAATTAAACCGTGGAGAAGAGCTAAATATGTTGAAGTTAAATTTGGAAAACTACGATAAATGGAATCCACTTTTGTTCCAACTGATATTGGCAGACGAAATAAACATGAAACCGTCAAAGCCTTTACATATAGAGTTTAAAACCAATCCAAAGGAATTCCATCAGTCGTTAAAGTTCTGTTTCTTTTTACAAAAACAAGCTTATATGTTTAAGTTAAATGAAGAGTTTACACAATTGAATTTAACGGCATTGAAACAAAAAGATTTTTCGGAAAAACCTAAAGTTGAAACCATTGATTTAAGCACCAAACCAGAACCAGTCATTGATTTACATTTTGAAAAATTATTAGAACGTGGTTACACTAAACAAACCAATGATATCATTGGTGTGCAAATGGATGTTTTTATAAAAACTTTAGAGGCCGCTTATATCAATCAAATGAAAAGTATTGTGTATGTTCATGGAATTGGCAACCAATATTTGAAAAATAAAATCCATACTTTTTTGACTAAAAACAAGCGTCTTGCCAAACATTTTGAAGAGGCTGATCCTTTAAAATTTGGTGGCGGTGCAACGTATATTGAAATTGGTTAGTATTAGAAAAGAAGCAATCTCAATAAAATAATTGCATTCGTGGACGATTGCAGTTGCTAAAAAAACCACATAGATACATAGATTACATAGTTTTAGGCTATGTTTACTATGTTCCTCCTATGTGGTTAAATTTTTTACAAGACAATTTTATCGTCCTTACAATATCAATAATTGATAATTGCAGTATGAACATTCAAAACAAACAATGAGATTGCTTCGTGCCTCGCAATGACGACCAAATCCAACATTTATTTTTTAGCCGATGTTGGCGTCCTCGCCAACATCAATAAACGACAATTGCAGGCGAAGACGCCTGCAATGGCTGAATAAAACCACATAGATACATAGTTTAAAGGCTATGTAATTTATGTGCCTATGTGGTTCAAGTTTTTATAAAACGATTTTATCGTCCTTAACATATCAATAATTGAGAACTGCAGTCTGAATATCCAAAACAAACAATGAGATTGCTTCGTACCTCGCAATGACGACAAAATACAATATGAATAAAAATTTACTTTTTACTGTATTTGTCACCAAAAACCTTTTTGAATTTTTCTAATTTTGGAGCAATTACATATTGGCAATAAGATTGTTGGCTATTTTGATTATAATAATTTTGATGGTAATCTTCGGCAGGAAAATAATTGTTCAAAGCGGCTATTTCAGTTACAATTGGATTGCTAAAAGCACCCGATTGATCTAAGTCTATTTTATATTTTTCAGCTGCTAATTTCTGCGAATCACTGTTATAATAAATAGCCGAACGGTATTGGGTTCCTCTATCATTTCCTTGTTGATTCAAGGTAGTTGGGTCGTGAGTTTGCCAAAAAATAGATAGCAAAGTTTCATAAGAAACAATGTTTGAATCAAACCAAATTTTACACACTTCAGCATGACCAGTTGTACCATCACAAACTTCTCTGTAAGTTGGATTTTTTACTGTTCCATTGCTATAACCACTTTCAATTTTTGTTATTCCATTTACTTGTTGAAAAACGGCTTCTACACACCAAAAACATCCTGCACCAAAAACTGCAGTTGATAGTGAATCATTGTTAACTGTATTCATAACTTTATTTGTCTCTTTTGTTTTTTTAGTTTTGTTTTGAGCACAACTTGTAGTGCTTATTATTAATAATGCTTGCAAGTAAAAAATAGTTTTTATAATTTTCATTTATTTAAATAATTTATTCAATGGCAAATATGTATTCACTTAAACATAAACACATTTTATTATTAATAAGTTTTATAAGCTTGGGCACTTTTTTTGTAAAAGGACAGGTAGTAAACACCGCAACCCTTGACACCACTGACATTGAATCGAATGGGAAATTTAAAATAAATGGTTTTATTGACACTTATTATGCTTGGGATGACAATGAACCAAACGAAAAAGACATTCCATATTTCAATTCTTCACAGCGACATAATGAGTTCAGTATTAACTTGGCTTATATTGATTTCAATTATTCGAGCAGTAAAATTAGGGCACGATTTGTTCCTTCATTTGGTAGTTTTATGAATGCTAATTACGCTACTGAAACGGGAACTTTAAAAGATTTGCTAGAAGCAAGAGTTGGATTAAAACTTTCAGAAAAAAAAGAAATTTGGATAGATGCAGGTGTTTTAGGTTCACCTTTTACAAATGAAAATGCAGTAAGTAAAGACCAACTAATGTACACAAGAAGCTTGGCTTGCGAATTTGTACCCTATTACTTATCTGGTGTTAGGTTAAGCGTTCCTATATCAAAGAAAACAAATTTTTATGCTTATATAATCAATGGATGGCAACAAATAGTAGATTTAAACCATGATAAATCATTGGCCATTCAGTTTGAAACCCGCCCGAATAATAATTGGCTTTTGAATTGGAATGTATATGCCGGAAACCATCAAACTATTTATTATCCAAACCACCGCATGCGCTATTTTAGTGACGTATATGCCATTTATGCTCCCGCAAAAAGCAAACTGAACATGTCGGCTTGTTTGTACGCAGGCATGCAGGAAATAAAAGATTCGGTAACGGGTGTTTTGAAAAATGTTTTTTGGAGTCAAGCAAATATTACAGCACGTTATTTTGTGGCAAAAAACTGGAGTATTTCAGGACGAGTTGAAGCCTTTATTGACAATAATGAAGCAGAAGTTATCAGTATTACTTCCGAAAAAGGATTTAATACTTTTAGCCATACTTTAGGTTTAAATTACCATGTAAATAAAAATGCCATGTTTCGAATAGAACAACGCAGTATTTATGCAGACAAATACATTTTTGAAGCTACAAAAAATCAAATAACCAATACTTCCAATTATATAGTTGGAAGCTTAGCTGTATGGTTTTAATGGTTACAAAAACTCTGATTTTTTAAAACTCAACATGTAGCCTCAATGCAAAGACATTTGCAGGTCCACGGTCAATGTTATATGCTGGGTTTATTACTATTTGATAATCGGGAGCTAGCCAAAAATGATCTTCATGTAACAGAAAATTATAGAACAATTCAAATATCATTTCGTTTCCATAGTTTAATTTCCCATCTCCAATCATAAAACCTTTTCCACCTGCTTTTAAATAATTAGCATGATTGGTTGAAATGCCATTGGCTACAAAAGCAATTCCTAGTAAATCTTCATGGCGATGCCACATTTTTCCATCCATTGAAATACCAGCACTTATACTTTGGTCTATTTCGGTAAATGCCCATGTTTCATTGATCCCATCGTTCCAACTTAAGCGCGAAAACACACCAATATTATCGGTAATAGCTTGCTCATAATTTAACCCAAAACCATATTTATTTCTTACACCACCTGTTCTTGTCGTTGTAATATCAGGAATTGAACCAGGTAATAAATTTTTAATGGCATCGGCATAATTTCCCATATTTGCAAAATTTTCAAATAGAAGAACCTTTATGCTTCCTTTTCTTTTGTTTAAATGAATTGTTTTCTCCACTTCTACCACATGTGCATTGTATTTTTTAATATTATATTCTAATGTTGGTCCGTTAGCATTTTCAGGAACCAAAGCAGCTGCATACCTAAAACTCCAAGTTTGACTAACATATTGCAATACAATTCCTAATGTATAACCACGCGTATTTGCAGCATAATCCCAAGCACCATTGCTCATTAACGACCAATTTAAAAACTGAGAACGGGGATCATGAGAATAAGAATTATTGTCGAAATAATCGTTTAAGCCAAATTTTCCAGCAGTAATTGAAATGTATTTTTCAGGTTGAAACGAAGCAATTTTATTCATACCATTGGGTTGCCAAATTTTATTATTATTTAAAGCTAATTTCTGAGTAATAAATGCCCTTGCAACATAAGGTTGTGGAGAAGGATCACCAATTCTAAAGGTTTCACCATTAGTAAATCCTGCTATTCCTCTGGCTTTACTTAAGCCACTTCCGCCCGCCAATTCTGGATTAAAATATGCCTCTGCGCCTTTCCATAATTTTGTTCCTAAAAACAAAGTTGTTGTTAATGAAATGGCATCTTCTTCGTTTGGATTTAAACTAAACTCACTCCCTGGATATTTTCCTTTTACGCCAGGCTGCATTTGATAAACAGTAGTTTGTTGAAAATGAAAACTGATTTTGCTAGAAGAATCTTTTATGTCTTGACCAAAAATATTTAATAAAAACAGATTGAAAATAACAAATAATATGGGGCATTTAATTTTAGTCATATGTTATATAAAGGAATGTTTTTTTAAGTGAGTTATATAGCAATTTGAAATTGTAATATAACCATACTTTTTCTATCACTTTCTTTTAAATCAGTACTGCTAAAAATTGGACGATTCTGATAATTTAAAGTTAGCTTACTTCTATAACCACTAATATACCAATTTAAACCAGCATCGTATTGAAACATGCCTTGTTGTAATCGATCAAAGTTACCATGTAAAACCATGACATATGGTTGTAATTGTCCATTTTTTTCACCTAAAATATTTTTAGGTAATAATAATCCAACTTGCCCTGCTACGATATTTCCTGTTCCCATCATTGGAAATGCATTTCCCGCACCATTTATGGTAGCAGTTCCCGCCAAAACTCCATCAGCGGGATTCATAACTCCTTGGTTACGGATATAATTTTTACCAAAACCTAAATGCATGGCAGTTACATAAGCACTAATGGCCATTCCTTTTGTTCCAATTGGCGCATCGTAATAAGCATCAATAGCGTAATTAAACATTTGTTCTAGAATGGTATCTCTAGTATTAATATAACTATTTCTCCACATGGCATTGGATTGGTATTGAAAACCCGCACCAATATTAAACACTTTCTTTTTACCCAAATAGGTACCTGTCATGTAAGGAGTCAAATTACTTTCTTCATCCAAAAATTGGTACATTACATAAGCACTGGTTTGAGGATGTGGTGGCATATAACTAAAATCGGAATTAACACTTAAAGGCTTAACAACCGTTGTAGTTGCTTTGCTAGCAAGCATCGGGTCAGATAAAATGAAACGATAATCAAATTTCCCCAATTTGCCTTTGGCATAAATACTTAATTTACGTAAAAACTGATCGTTTGCATCATTCGTGTTTTGTTCAAATAAAGGTGCATCATAACCCATAATACTGGCCACAGCAGGCGAAGCAAAACGGGTAAAGCCTGTCCATGCAGTTAGCCCCATACCCACTTGAAGTGAACGTTTAGTTACATAATATTCTGCCAATACATCATGAAAGAAAATGGGCATTTTCCTATCACTAATACTGCAAAAATTATTGATTCCTAATTGAGAATAGAAAAAAACTTTGTTGGTAACCATTCCAAAAATTTGTTGGCGCATGCGCCTGATTCCAATATCAAAATTATTAGGAATAGCAAATCCACCAATGGTACTTCCTGGATTCATGTCAATGTATCTACCCCAAAGTTGAGCAGTAAAAGTAGTTTTTAAATAATGAGTTCCTTCATCATTTAAATTCATTCTAAGTTCCTTATCAGGTTTACTTTGAGAGAATGAGGGAAAATTAAAACCAAAAATTCCTAATATAATAAATGCAGATGTTTTGAGCTTTTTCATATAATTTAAAATTACAATATTACATTTTTTTTCTAGTGGAGTGAGGGTGTTCAGAAAATGATTTATGACCATGTAAACCTTTAATGGTAAAGTGTCCACCTTCATGATTATATTTTTCTGCCATTTCATGAATATTTTCCATTACGCTATGATCTACTAATTTAGCATTGGTAAAATCAATGGTAATTTGTTTGTTTCTAGGCATAGCATCCAATTGTTTTTTTAAACCAATATAATTACTAAAAATAGCTGAATGTTCTACATCAATTACATAATGTTCATCGTCTATAATTTCAACATTTAAGAATGGTTTGAATAAACTTTTTAGAGGAACACCATTTATTAAATGAATAATAATTTTAACTAAAATACCTGCAGCAATTCCTACCAATAAATCGGTAGCTAAAGTAAATATAATAGTTGCAACAAAAATAAATAATTGTTCTTTTCCAGCTCTATGAGTTTTGGCAAATTCTTTTGGTGCTGCTAATCTATAACCTGTAACCATAAGCATAGCGGCTAAAGCTGACAAAGGAATTTGATGAATGATTTGGCCTAAAAACAATACGAAAATCAATAAAAATGCACCATGGAAAAAGTTAGCCCAACGAGTTTTTGCACCATTGCTTACATTAGCAGAACTACGAACTACTTCAGCAATAATTGGTAGGCCACCAATTAAACTTGAAACTATATTTCCAGAACCTTTTGCATATAATTCTTTATTAAAGTTTGACACACGTTTAAAAGGGTCTAATTTATCGATGGCAGCAGCAGTTAATAGCGACTCTAAACTTGCAACTAATGCATAAGTAACCATCATTTGAATACCAAAACCCGTTAATAAATAATCAAAACGAGGAAGTACAATTCCGTCTAAAATATTGGAAGGAAGATTAACTAAAAACTTAGGCCCAAGGCTGTATTCATGTCCATTTAAAAACAAATATTTATGTACAGTTTCTAAATCAAAATAATGCCCTAATGGAATAGCAACCAAAATTACTATTAAAGGTGCAGGTAACATTTTAACATATTTGTTTTTTATCATTGGTAAACCAACAAGAATAACAATACTAATTAGTGCAATAACTGCCACATCAGGATTCATATTCATAATACTACTTGGTATAGCTGCTATGATACCAAGCATTTCTTTGCTTTCAGGTTTTATTCCGACAGCGGTATGAAATTGTTTTGCAAAAATCATTATTCCTATTGCTGCAAGCATTCCATGAACAACTGACGATGGGAAGAAATTACTTAACATACCTGCTTTAACTTTTGCAAATAATAACTGTAAAACACCACAACCAACTCCAACTCCTAAAGTACATTGGTAAGCAAACATTTCAATTTGTTCTGGTGTATAATTAATAGGCGCCATTTTTTTAAAACCTTCCATGCTCATTAAAACTATAATGGCCAAGCCAGCTGCAGGCCCATTAATAGTTAAATGAGAACCACTGGTCATAGAGATAAAAAGTCCTCCGATAATTCCTGCTAAAATTCCTGCCATTGGCGGAACGCCACTAGCCATAGCAATTCCCAAACATAATGGCAATGCTACTAAAGATACTATAAATCCTGAAAGCAAATCAGCTTTCCAGTTCTGTTTTAAACCTGCAAAGAAGTCTTTTGGTATTACTAATTTTTCTGTTTTTTTCATTTTATAAATATTTTATTTGATTAATTGTTTTTGATAAATTGAAGTATTGATTTTTTGATAAATTGTTTTTTTTGTATTGCCCATTACTAGAAGCCTGCTGCCAGTAGCTTTACGAAGACCTAAATCCAACATCATGGAAACGCTTAATATGTGGACCAAGAAATAATCGTGAATAGATTCTCATTAAAGCTAAGCCATCAATGATGAAACTAATGGAAACGATGAGTGCTAACCATGCTTGATTTTCTTGAATATGAGTAAAAATCAAATCTTCGCCAATAAAAGTTGGACTTATGGGAAAACCTGATAAACCAAGGCATGCCAATAAAAACAGGAATGCCAATCGAGGGTATTTATAAGAATGGCCGTAAAATTGGTTTAAATCTATTTGTTTTTCTCGTTTTTTAAGTTTTATAAAACAAAAATAGCCCAATGCTCCTGCAGCTGCAATGCCACTTAAATACAATAAAGTATGAGTGTAAGCAAAATGTTCGTTGAACGAAACAGACAATGAAATCATTATATTATTCATTAAAACTAAAGTCCAACTTAGAAACACATTTTTACGTTCGGTAAATGATTTTATAACAAATAGCAATCCAAATAAGCCAAACATTTCCGGTAAAAATCTATGTATTTTATAAGGAATATGAGATTCATAATGCAATGCCAATAAACCACTAATAAGTATAACACCAAAAATAATTACTATAGCTTTAAAGTTTAAAAAATTCATTTTTCTTCCTACATTTTTAATTGGCATCCAAACAAATTGGAACATGAACCAATCTAAGTTCCATTCTTTTAAACTAAGCATGTAAATAGTATATTGAATACGTTTTGGAAGTGAGTCTTCGGCAATATGTTTACGAGGAATAAAATTATAAAATTGCTCACGAATTAAATAACTTACAACTGATGGAGATACCAATAATTGGTAAGTTCTAAGAAATGCGTTCCCAGCAAAATGAAACAATGCTAAACTTTCAAAACCAAGAGAGATTTCTATAAAAATTAAACCAATTTGAGCAATTGATGCGTAAGCAATTTGGCTTTTTACCGATGATTGAACTCTAGCGGTTAACGTACTAATAATAGCGGTTACAATTCCTAGCAAAGCTATAATTACTCTTACTGAATACTGATGTTCCCAAAACGGAAATGTACGAAGCAGTAAAAATACGCCCATATGTACTGAAAGAGAACCATAAAAAATAGCACTTGATGGAGTTGGACCTTCCATTGCCCTAGGCAACCAAGATGAAAAAGGAAACTGCGCAGACTTGGCAGCTGCTGAAATCAAAATCATGATGGAAATAAACACACCTACCCAACTATGATTTTGCAAATGTTCATGCACTAATTCATAATTATTAAGCTTTAAAAAAGTAATGTTTTCGTTCCATAAATGATGGCTCATCCACATGGCTAATAAAATACCTACATCACCTATTCTATAAATACTAAAAACTTTGATTGCATTTTTTACAGGCAAGTACCTTTCACGGTAAAAACTAATGAGTAAAAACGAAGAGATTCCAAGAATTTCCCAGCCAATAAATAAGGTTTCAAAATTCCCTGAAACTACTGTAATACAATAGCCAAGATAGAAAAACATTACAGTGTTAAAGAACCTCTTGTAACCTTGTTCACGGTGTAAATAATACCTGCTATAAATGGTTACTAAAAAAGTCAAAAAAGCACCAACAAATAAGTAAATTGCTGTAATTTTATCAAAATAAAAATCAAGCAGAAACTCATAATTTTTAGTATAAAAAATTACAATTTCTTTATGATTTAAAATTGGCGCTCCATTGAAAAACCAAAACAATACAAATCCTAAAAATAATGCCAATGAAATACCAACAGATGTAAAGGAAACAAATGAAATAAGTTTTTCATTAAAGCGGGGAATAACCAACGTAATTAAAAATCCTAATAAAGGAATAAGTATGAATAATTGAATAATTTTTTCCATTTTTTAAATTAGTTATTATAAAGGTAAACAGGGAAATTTTCTTCGTTTGATTCAATCAAAGTATTTAATTCAGAAATAGTTTTTAAATGTTCAGTTAGCGGTTTATAATTAACAAAAACACCTTCTTTAAATATTTGTAGTTTTCTATCAATAGGGTTTACCGACACTAAATGTATCCATTCGTTAATATACCATTGGTAAGTTTCCGGACTATCATTAATTGCTTTTAAAATTATTTCAGGAAAATGTTCTACAATTAACAATAACCTAATTGGATCGTGTACTTCTATCATTTGACTTGGCAAACCCGGACGCAAATCGCCATCAATGCCATTTGCAACGCCTATTAAACCCATTACGTTATGTGGTAATTTTGTTCCAGCTCCTAGTTTTTGATTATCTACTCTTGAAAAATAATACTCTAAATTTATTCCACCGCAAACTGGACCAATTGGTTTTAAAATATTGGTTAAATACTTACCCTCTAAATCTATTTTATAGTCGTAAGAATTCATGAAAGAGCGCCTATCTAAAAACACATTTTTGGTTAAATCTCTTTGCCCAACAATGCAAAGTGCGTTGGTAGCATGGTTCAATTCAGGCCTTGGTTCAAATAAGGAAACCGAACGAAGTTTTACATCTTCATGTACTTTTTCAGCAGTTTGTTTTGTATTAGTTAAAATAAATCTGCGAGATCTTTCTTTCGCATTTTCGTCTAATGCTTTGTTAAAGTTTAATTTATTTTGCGCATGCAATTCTTTGTTTTTTACTTGAAGTAAATCTTCATCGTAAAACTCCATTTCATCTCTAGTTGTATCATGTAAAGCGCCCATAAATTGGGTAGTTCCCGGAATAACAAGTCCTTTTAAAGCAAGTATTTCTCTTACCTTTTTATGGTTAGCCATAAAACTCATTACCCTAGCATTTACTGAGCCTGGCCTACCAGAACAAGCGCCACAATCATAACCTGCGTAATGCGTATTATTTATACTACTAGCACCATGCCCAAATAAATATACCAAAGGAGCAAAATTTTCAACTAAACCAATGCTATGCAATAAAGCGTCTACCCTAACTACCATTTCATCAATGGTAAAACCAACTTGCAAATCGCCTTCTTTTTGATTTACATTTTTGTTTTCAATAGTTAACTGCGAAAACTTGTCCATGTGCTTAAACGATGAAGTAGTAGCAGGACTCATGGTGGGTTTGAAAATATTGATTGCTAATTTAAAAGCAGAAGAAAAACCTAATGTTTGGGAAATAATCCACCCTCTAAATAAGGAATGACTGTGCTTACTATAATGCGCATCATTGTCTTTATTTCCTTTGGTATTTATTTCTCTGATTAAATGTTTTGGATTAACAGGAGCTGGACAAAGTTTGGTGTGAAACTTCCCATTTTTAGGACTATAATAAAATTCTACACCAAAAAATCCTGGTGTTCCAAACGTTTCACAATTTCTGTCATTTTGCTCTACATATCTTCTTATTGAACATTCCCTATCGTCAATGCAGAACATAGCTTGAAAACTCTTAGGAGTTTTATCTTCAATTTTACTTTTACTTAACTTAATACCAGCCAAAACTTGGTCGTAATAACTCCATTCAAAAGCATCTTGCCAAAGCATAATTACTTCCTTTAATTCAGTAGTTTTTACTTCTTCAAACAAAGGAGTTGGAACGGTTTTAATGGTTTCTTTTAATGGTTTCCAATGATTACCAAATTGATTATCCAAAGCATTTATTTCTAACAATAATTCGAACACAATAAAGTCGTGAAGTGAAATATCTTTTGGGTCTAATAGTGCTTTTGGATTATCCTCTACAAATGACACCATGCCTGACCAACCTTGATGTGCAAACTGTTGGTCGTACAAATATTGAGCAAATAAAGTTTCATCGCCAATTAAAATATTCAATAAATTAGCAATAGAATATTCGTTATTTAACAGTAAGCTTTTAACTCTTTTTGAATTAAAAATACTGCCATAACTCATTCTTTCCAACTCTAAAATAGAGGCTAAGAAGCCTTTGTGGTGAATAGGAAAATTCCAAATGGCAATTCCTTGATCCAAATAACTTCCTACAGTTCTAAACAACATGGGATGAACCATGGCATCCATGTCAAATTTATAAAGATTTTTCCAGTTTGCTTTCAGCTTTCCAATCCTTGAATCTAAAGCATAATCATAATTTTGCTGAAGCAATTTTAACTTCCATTCTTCTAAATTATTGATTCCTTTTTTATCGGAAATTACTTTATCAAGTACTGTATTACTGATTCTACCATTTTTATATAAAACCCTATAATCGTTCAATGACAACGTAGTTTTATACCCAAAAATTTCAGAAGCATTTTTCAATGCATCGTAAAATTTTAAATGTTGAAATGCATGTAAAGTATTGTGATGAATAAAATCTTTTAATGGCGCTTGTGCTGGCAAGTAATGTTTTAGCTCATGCAAAACCTCGTGTTCATGGAAGTTTGATTGATTGTTTTTCATTTTTTATTGATACAATTCGAAATTTGAAATGTATTTAATTTTAAAAGTTAAACATTTAGAAGTAAAAACTACAGATTGAACATTTTATTCAAAGCAAATAGTAATTAGCTAAAATGTGGATTTATAAAAAATAAATAGTGGATTTTGAGTAAATAATATTACTCTAATAGGAAAGAATTTTAAATTCTAAAGCAACTAATAGCCTTGTAAATGCTAATATTGTTGGTGTAATTGTGGTAATTATTTACTGATTCAATGCAAGTATTATCTATCTGAATAAATTGGAATAATGCAGTTAAATAATCTAGTTCAATGAAAAAATCTTTTGTGCCATTTTCTTCACTTTCATCTTCCTCCATTTCAGAATTTGTTACGTTTAGAACAATATCTTTTTGGGAATCAGCAGTATGAAAAGAAGATTTATTTTCAGTTTTGGAAATTGACACAAACGCACTTTGCCCTAAACAAATTTTAAGTATTAGCACTGAAGCTAGTAACATAAATAATCGTGCAGTTGTGTTTTTCAAGGCAACGAAGGAACATAAAAATATTTAAATTTCTTCCATAAAATTAAATTCATTTGAAAATAAAATGACATCCCTTGTTTTTATTGTTGATTTTTACAATTGAGTTACAAAACTAAAATTACGTTTACACAATCCAATGACTACTCTCAATTTATACGCTGAAGTTGGAAACAACAAGCATTTGAACTTCTAAAACGATAACTTATGTGTTTTTTTTAAATCAAAATGTATAAATATAAAACAAAAAATAATTTATTTGTTATATAAACAGTATGGAAAAGAAAGCAATTAACATAGTTTGGTTTAAACGAGATTTACGACTTACCGACCATGAACCGCTATATTTTGCGTTAAAATCTAAGCTTCCCATTTTATTAATTTATATTTTTGAGCCTTCTGTTATGGCTTATCACGACAGTGATGTAAGGCATTGGCGTTTTGTATTTGAATCATTAAAGGAAATGAATGAACGGCTAAAAAATACAAATACCGAAATTTATATATTTCACAATGAAACTAATATTGTTTTTGAAATGCTTGCGCATCAATTTACAATTCACACCATTTTTTCATCGGAAGAAATAGGCAATGGCCTTACCTATGAGCGAGATAAAAGCATGAAAAAATTATTTGCAAACAATAACATTTCATGGAAAGAATACCAAACAAATGGAATAGTTAGGAGGTTAAAAACCCGCAATAACTGGGAAAAACTTTGGGAAAGTCAAATGACAAGTCAACCAAAATTAGTATCAGAAAACGATTGGAATATGGTTCAACTTGACCCATCAATTTTTAATAAAATAAAAGGTGAAGAATTAAACAGTGAAATCACTACTCGAAATAAAAACTTTCAAGAAGGTGGAGAATATTGGGCTTGGCGATATTTAGAAAATTTTTTAAAAGAACGACACATCAATTACAGTAAACATATAAGTAAGCCTTTACTAAGCAGAAAAGGCTGTAGTCGTTTATCGCCTTATTTAGCTTATGGAAATATAAGTATGCGCATGGTTTTTCAATTTACAAAACAACATTACCCCACATCTCCAAATAAAAGAGCTTTGTCTAACTTCATTTCTCGATTGCATTGGCATTGCCATTTTATTCAAAAATTTGAAAGTGAAAGCAGGTATGAATTCGAAAATATAAACCGCGCTTATCATTCATTAATCAAACCAAAAAACGATGCATATATTATAGCTTGGCAAACTGGCAAAACAGGTATTCCAATTGTAGATGCATGCATGCGATGCTTGGTAGCTACTGGTTATATTAATTTTAGAATGAGGGCTATGGTAGTTTCTTTTTTTGTATTTAACCTTTGGCAAGATTGGCGTGAACTACATTTTTTAGCACGTCAGTTTTTAGATTATGAACCAGGAATTCATTACCCACAATTACAAATGCAAAGTGGCACAACGGGTATTAATACCATTAGAATATATAATCCTATAAAAAATTCGGAAGAACACGATGAAGAAGGATTATTTATTAAACAATGGATTCCAGAACTTAAAAATATTCCTTCAAAACTAATTCACGAACCATATAATCTAACATTAATAGAACAGCAATTATATGGTTGTGAAATTGGAAAACATTATCCAGCTCCTATTGTTGATTTAGAAGCAACCAGAAAAAAGGCAAGTGAAATAGTTTGGAGTTTCCGCAAAAGTGATGAAGTGAAATTAGAAGGAAAAAAAATAGTAGCAAAACATGTAAACTTGTCAAAATCTAATTTATCAAAAACAAAGAAATGAACAAAACAATTAAGTTAATATTATGTATTTTATTGCCACTTATAGTAGGTGGCGTTTCTGGTTATTTTACATCGCAAAATATTCCTAATTGGTACGTATACTTGAACAAACCAACCTTTAATCCTCCAAATTATTTGTTTGGCCCAGTATGGACTTTATTATACATACTTATGGGAATATCATTATACTTAGTAATAAATAAACCAAATGTAAATTGGTTATTAGTTGGTGTTTTTATAACACAATTAATATTAAACTTTTTTTGGAGTTTTATATTCTTTAATTATCACAATTTGGGCTTTGCATTAATTGAAATAATAATACTTTGGGCTAGCATTTTAGCTATGATTATTTTGTTTTATAAAACAAATAAATGGGCTGCTATTTTAAATATACCTTATATACTTTGGGTAAGTTTTGCTACAGTTTTAAACTATAGTATTTACAGTTTAAACTAAATATTATGAATACATTTTTAAAAGCCCAATGGCAAAACCTAATCATGGCTAACTATGAAATTGACCCATCAATTTTGTTGCCCTATTTACCAAAAGGTGTTGAGCTTGATTATTTTCATGATAAAACCTATGTAAGCTTGGTTGGATTCTTATTTAAAGATACTTCTATATTCAATATTCCTATTCCTTTTATGGGTACTTTTGAAGAAGTGAATCTTCGTTTTTATGTTTTGCGAAAAGAAGGAAATGAAATAAAAAGAGGAGTGGTTTTTATCAATGAAACTGTGCCAAATAAAATTGTAGCATATGTAGCTAATAAACTTTATAAAGAACATTATATTGCTATTCCAACCAAACATAGTTGGAAAATGACTAGCAATACTAAAGAAATAGGATATCAGTGGAAAGTAAAATCAAAATGGAACAGTATTCAAGTAAATGCATTGGCTACAAAGCAAAACATGGAAGCCGGAAGCATAGAGGAATTTATTTTTGAGCATTATTTTGGCTATACTAAGGTAAATACAAGTCATAGTATTGAATACAAAATCAATCATCCTAGTTGGCAAATAAATAGAATAAAAGACTATAAAATTGAATGTGATTTTGCATCGTTTTATGGTAACGATTTTGAGATTTTAAATCACGTAAAACCTCATTCAGTAATGCTTGCAGAAGGTTCAGATATTAGTGTAGATTGGAAACGAGTAAGCTTTTAAACTACACATGCAAAAAGTAAAAAAAGAAAATTTGCCTTCTAAAATTTGCATTACCTGCAATAAACCATTTACATGGAGAAAAAAATGGGAGAAAAATTGGAACGAAGTTAAATATTGCAGCGATAGATGCAGAAACAATAAAAAGTAATGGCCATTAAAACAAATAAAACTTTACGCTTAATTTTAGGTGATCAACTCAATATCAATCATTCGTGGTATAATACTGTTGATGAATCGGTAACCTATGTGCTCATGGAAATTAGAAGCGAAACCGATTATGCTACCCACCATATTCAAAAGGTAATAGGTTTTTTTGCTGCCATGCAAAATTTTGCAAATGAATTAAAGCAAATGAATCATCACGTAATTTATTATTACTTAAATGATGAAAATAATTTACAATGTTTTGATAAAAACTGCATGGCATTAATTGCCAAATATCGATTTACAAATTTTGAATATCAATTACCAGACGAATATAGAATAGACGAACATTTAAAGCAGTTTACTAGCAAGCTAAACATTTCATTTAATGTGGTTGATTCAGAACATTTTTATAGCACACGTCATGAATTAAAAGATTTATTTGAAGGTAAGAAAATGTATTTAATGGAAACGTTTTATCGCTACATGCGAAAAAAACATGATGTATTAATTGTAGATGGCGATAAACCTTTAAATGGTAAATGGAATTTTGATGAAGATAATAGACAAAAACTACCAAAGAATCATCAACCTATAGCACCTTTTGTTTTTACAAACAATGTAAGCAAAATTGAAGAAGAGATAAAAAAAGGAAACATAAAAACAATAGGAACTGTTGACAGCAAAAATTTTATATGGCCAATAAACAGAGCACAATCATTGCAATTACTCGATTTTTTTACAGAAAATTGTTTGCCTTTATTTGGAACTTTTCAAGATGCAATGGCACCAAACGAATGGTCTATTTATCATTCACGTTTATCATTTTCAATGAATATAAAATTACTTTCTCCCAAGGAAGTAGTTGATAAAGCCATTCAAGTTTATATCAATAATCCAAGTAAAATGGAGTTCCACCAATTAGAGGGTTTTGTTCGACAAATAATTGGTTGGCGTGAATACATGCGCGGTATTTATTGGTTAAAAATGCCTGAATATGCAATGCTTAATTATTTTGAAAATAATGAGCCTTTACCTACATGGTTTTGGACAGGAAAAACCAAGATGAATTGTTTAAAAAACGCAATACAACAATCGTTAGATTTTGCTTATGCCCACCATATTCAAAGGCTAATGATTACAGGGAATTTTGCTTTATTAGCAGGAGTGAATCCCAATGAAGTTGACGCTTGGTATTTGGGTATTTATATTGATGCCATTGAGTGGGTTGAAATTACCAATACAAGAGGGATGAGCCAATTTGCTGATGGTGGAATTGTTGGCACAAAACCTTATGTAAGTTCGGCTACATACATTAACAAAATGAGTTCTTATTGCACAGGATGTTATTACGACAAATCGAAAATAACGGGCGATAAAGCTTGTCCTTTCAATAGTTTATATTGGAATTTTTACGACAAACATGAAGCCAAACTTGCCAAAAATCCACGAATAGGAATGATGTATAATGTTTGGAGAAAAATGCAGCCAACATCAAAAGCTGAATTGTTAGAACAAGCCGATTTTCACCTAAAAAATATCAATGATTTATAAATGAAAACAGGAATTTTTTGGTTTAAAAATGATTTGAGATTGCATGACAATGAAACTTTAGTGAAAGCTAAGGAACAATGTGATGAAATTATTCCAGTATATTGTTTTGATGAAACGCATTTTAAAATTACCGAGTTTGGATTCAACAAAACAGGGAATTTTAGAGCGCAATTTTTATTGGAATCATTGATTGATTTAGATAAAAATTTAAGGTCAATTGGTTCCGGTTTGATCATTGTGAAAGGTAATCCAGCGTTTGAAATAAGTAAATTAGTTCAAGCATTTAAAGTGCAAAAAGTATTTGCAAAAAAAGAAATTGCTTATGAAGAATTATTTACTCAAAAAAAGGTAGAAATTGAATTACTAAAAGTAAATTGTTCATTTGAAACTTTTAGTACAAGCACCTTATATGAGTTAAATGATTTGCCTTTTACCCTAAATAATATTCCTGATATTTTTACCAACTTTAGAAAATCAGTGGAAAAAGAATCACAGATTAAGGCAGTTATTGAGAAGCCAAATCACATCAAATCGCCTATCATTCCACCAATGAATTTGCCTACTTTACATGAACTTTCACTGACTGAAGTTGTGGTTGACAATAAAGCAGCCATTCAATTCAAAGGTGGAGAAACAGAAGCATGGAAACGCTTGGATGATTATTTTTTTAAAACAAATTCTTTATCAAAATATAAAGAAACCCGCAACGAATTAATTGGCGCAAATTACTCTTCAAAGTTTTCTGCTTGGCTAGCTTTGGGATGTATTTCGGCTAGAAGTATTTATGCTCAAATAAAACAATATGAACAAGAAATTATTGCCAATGAATCTACTTATTGGCTTGTATTTGAATTGTTATGGAGAGATTATTTTTACTTTGTAATGGCAAAATATGGCAATCGTTTTTTTCAGAAAAATGGAATTAAGATTGGAGTAAATAGTTCGGCAAACCACAATCAAACACTTTTCAATAAATGGCAAAATGCTGAAACAAGTAACGATTTTATTGATGCCAATATGTTAGAACTTAAATTGACTGGTTTTATGAGTAACCGAGGTAGGCAAAATGTGGCCAGTTATTTGTGCAACGATTTAAAACTAGACTGGCGTTATGGAGCGGCCTATTTTGAGCAACAATTAATAGATTATGATGTTAGTAGTAATTGGTGCAACTGGGCTTATTTGGCTGGAGTAGGCAATGACCCTCGAGGTAATAGGGCCTTTAATATTGACAAGCAGGCTAATGATTACGACAAAAATAAAAGCTATAGAAATTTGTGGTTAAAGTAAATAGATTTAATTGAATCCTACTTCAAAAAAAACTAATTTTTCTGAAAATTAATGTTAGGAAACACTTTCATTTTATCAGTGTGTTTAGTAATTGATTTTGGTAAATTAAAGTGATAACCCAAATAAGCACTTGCACTTCCTACGCTGTAACTTATGTGTTCATTTTTTCCTAATGGTAAATTATAAACATCAAAAACACCATTTATTCCAGCAAAAAATCGAGGAGAATTATAGCCTACTCCTGCCCTAGCCATTGCCCTTGGAATAAATTCAAACTGATTATATACTTCGTTTCTATAATCTTTTAATTCACTGGTATAATATTGCTGTTGAAAATTAATTCCAGCATAGACCGAAAGCGTTAAATACCAATGTTTAAAAGCCACAAACGTATGTCCGTAACCAGGCATAATGCTTAAATTATAAAAATCGCCTTTTTTTATTTTAGCCTCAGGACTGAACTTCATAACATCAATTTCTTTAGGAACTATCGATGAATCTGCACTAATATTGAAGTAATTCAATGAACCATTAATCATAAAACTACCAGCACTGTGTTTTTGAATTTCGTTTTGTATAAAAGTACTTCGGTATGAATAACGTTTATGGTTAAAAATATAATAAAAATTAGTGCCAATTGTTAGGGTGTTTAAGTCTTGTCTGATATAATGTCGTAAAGGGAAATTACTTCCCAAAACTTCCTTTGAGTTATCTAAATAAAATCCTGAATAATCTAAATAATAAATATCAAAACCTAGTTTTTTTCCATAACTACTTATCTTTAAATTAGTATAAGTAGTAGTTCCTTTAAAGTTTTCTTGTAAATTTTTTGGTGCATAACCAAATGCAATTCCTAGCCAATTTAACCTAACACTTAACCCAATAGCACCATAATCGTTAGGGGAATAATTCAATTTTATTGCTTTATTTCCTGCTAAGGAAAAGTCACTTTTATTGTTTAAAAAGTATAAACTCACATTTAATTTTTCAGAAATATCATATACAAAATACTCTCTCAAATGTTGTTTTCGTTTGATAGAATCTTGTGCTTTAATAGTATTAAAACTAACAAAGATAAATAGTGTAAAGAATATTAATTTTTTCAAGTTTGATTAGGAGTAGTAAAATAATAAAAAGTTTAAAGTAATTTTTGCATAAAAAATTTAGTTTCGCTGCATGATTAATCAATTTACTTTTTTTGCAATAATAACATTTCTTTTTACAGCTTGTAGCACTAAACAAAAAGTGGATGCCATTTATTTTAATGGGCATGTGGTTTCAGTTGATTCAAATAACAATGAACATGAAGCATTTGCAATAAAAGATGGAAAGTTTTTGGCTGTTGGTAGTAACTCATTTATCAATGAAAATTTTGAATCTTTACAAAAAATAGACTTACAAAAGCAGTTTGTTTATCCTGGTTTAATTGATGCTCACAGTCATTTTTACGGTTTAGGGAATTTTCTTACAATGGTAGATTTAACAGGCGCAAAAAGTTGGGAAGAATGTTTGGAGCGTTGCAATAAATTTTATGCATTGAACAAACCTACAATACTTTTAGGAAGAGGCTGGGATCAAAATTTATGGACTAACAAACAATTTCCTACCAATGAAAAATTGAATGAATTATTTGGAAATATTCCAGTCATGCTAAAACGTATAGACGGACATGCAGCTATTGTAAATAATTTGGTTTTAAAATTAGCAAAAATTACAGAAACAACATTAGTAAATGGTGGTTTGGTGCTTACTAGCAATAAAAAACCAACAGGCGTTTTAATTGACAATGCTGTTGATTTGGTGGAAGCGGTATTGCCATCAATTACATTGAATGATAAAATAAACGCATTAAAAATTGCAGAACAACAATGTTTTGATTACGGATTAACAAGTGTGTGTGATGCGGGTTTAGATTTAAGCATTATTCATTTAATAGATAGTTTACAACAAAGTGGAACTTTAAAAATGCGCATTTATGCCATGATTAGTTTAAACGATGAAAACCTAAAAGAAGCATTGGAAATAGGCGTTTATAAAACTGAAAAATTAAATGTTTCAAGTTTTAAAATGTATGCCGATGGCGCATTAGGTTCACGAGGTGCTTGCCTAATAAAACCATACAGTGACGATGTGCATCAACATGGGTTTTTACTCACTGATATTGGTAAAATGAAGCGTTACATTTACCAAATAGCTGCTAGTAAATTCCAACTAAACACCCATTGTATTGGCGATTCTACCAACAGATTGATATTAGAATTATACAGTAAAGCTTTACTAAAAAACAATGATAGACGCTGGAGAATTGAGCATGCGCAAGTAATAAATCCTGCTGACACTGCATTATTTAAAACCTATAACATTATTCCTTCGGTGCAGCCAACACATGCTACCAGCGATATGAACTGGGCCATTGACAGATTAGGGGATGAAAGAATTAAACATGCTTATGCTTATCAAACTTTGTTACAACAAAACAATTGGCTGCCCCTTGGAACTGATTTTCCTGTAGAATATGTTTCTCCATTTTATACTTTTTATGCTGCAGTAGTAAGGCAAGATGCAAATGGAAAACCTGAAAATGCTTTCAATTTTGAAAATGCTTTAACCCGAGAACAAGCTTTAAAAGGAATAACTATTTGGGCAGCAAAAGCAGCATTTGAAGAAAACGAAAAAGGAAGTATTGAAACGAATAAAATGGCTGATTTCATTGTAACTGATATTGATTTATTAAGCGAAAAAGATTTACTGAAAATAAGAAATACTAAACCAAAACAAGTTTTTGTAAATGGAGTTAAAGTTAAGTAAAAAATATTGAAAATATTGTTTATATATGATATTATTCAATTTGATATATTTAATTATATATTAATTTTGCAATTAACTAATTGAATCATCATGAAAATAAATCACATTTTTAACAAAATTACCTTTTCATTTTCAATCATTTTTTTTCTAAGCTTTCATTTAAACGCACAAGAACAAAAACTAAAAGAAGAAAAGACAAAACATGCGGTAGGCGCTGGTGCTGGTTTTACCACTGGTTATGGACTTTCATACAGATATACGCCAAACAAATTGGGGGTACAAGTAAATTTTGCTCCTTACAAAAACGGTGCAGATTATCAATACAGTTTTGGATTAACAGCGTTATATTCATTAATGCAAAACGAAAAAACAACTTTGTATTTGTACCAAGCAAATCATTATTTAGCATCATCGTTTATGGAATTTGACAATAGCATTCCTTCAGTTTTAAAAAGAAAAACAGAATCATATTTTAACCATGGAATTGGTTTTGGAGTTGAATTTATTGTTGCTTCAAAAATTGGATTTAATTTAATGACAGGTTATGCAACATATGATAACTTTAATAAATTAAATGTTACTGGAGAAGCAGCTTTATACTTTAAATTTTAAAACGTTTAGTTTTAATATAAACTAACTATTTGAGTTGTTTTTAATCAATTGAAGCAAGCAAGTTTTTAAAATTCCAGCCATGTTTTTAGCTTTTAAAAAACGTGTGTTTTGATAATGAATACCTAATTCATGTTTTAAAACTTCAACTTTTTCAGGAGTAGAAATATTGTCTTTATTCATAGCATGTAGCAAGTTAAAAACCATCCATTTTGCTGCTTTTAGTCTTGCTACCATTATCGACCGTTCTTCTAATTGATATTGATGAATACTTTCCTTACTCAAACATTCACGAACCAAGTTAACATACTCCACATTTTGTTTGTAAAACTGGGGCAAATAAACATTTTTTCTACCTTCATTACTTTGTTGGTCAAAATCAATGGCACGAATTCTATAGTGAATTTCTTCAAAATCAGGAATAATTTGAATAACAAAATTGCTAGAATGCATGTCGCCTAAAAGCCGTACAAAACAACGTTCATTAAATTTAACAAAATCTTTTGCTAAACGAATGGCATTAAAATTTTCTTTTTTAAAGTAGGTTTTTAAAAATTCATCGCCAGGAACACCCATAATATGTTCCTCTATTAAAGTATCACCACTTACCAAATAACCAATTCTATTTGGCGATAACAAATGTTCTAATTCCAAACCATAAATTCTGGAAGCATCCGCATTTTTTATATAAAAATAATCAAAATTATCGTTTAGTTTATTGACTACCCTAATTCTAAATGGAAGTGAATTTCCATATAAACAATAATCAATTCTTTCAACAGCTAAATGCTCTAAAATATTAACATCTCCGCCTGTTTTTAGTAAGGCATATATTTTCAATAAATCGTGGTGAATTTGCTTCATTTCACTTTGCGGGTAAATACAAGTTTCCCATAAAGTATCTTTGCCTTTTTTGTCGTAAAGAGCAATACTTTCTTTAAAGTTTTTAAGGTATAAATATTGAATTGGAATAGTTGTACTTCTTCCATACATATTTAAGTATTTCCTTAAATGTTCATTTATTTTTACTGGTTGTTTACGTTTACTTATTTGTTGCAAAGCAATATATTTTACAAAACAAACATATAGAATAGCCATGTAAAAAATTGAAATATTTTCAATGCATTTTATTAATGCAATATCAAATCTAATTTTCTTTAAAATAAAGTTTGAACAACATCATATTCCTTAAAACCTAATATTTATTTGTATTTTTTATTTCATAAATGGTTTGGTATTGGTTGAAATCAAGTTTATTTTCGCAGCTGTTAAATTTATCATTCACAATATAATAAATTATAAAAAATGAAAGTAGGTATCAATGGATTTGGCCGAATTGGCCGTTTGGTTTTTAGAGCAGCAATGCACAACCCTAATGTACAAATTGTAGGTATTAACGATTTAATTGACGTTGATTACATGGCTTACATGTTAAAATACGATTCTACTCACGGTATTTTTAAAGGTACAATTGAAGTAGAAGGTGGTCAATTAGTAGTGAACGGACAAAAAATAAGAGTAACTGCTGAACGTGATCCTGCAAATTTAAAATGGGACGAAATTGGAGCTGAATATGTAGTTGAATCTACAGGTTTATTCTTAGAACAATCAAATGCTTCTGCTCATATTAAAGCTGGTGCTAAAAAAGTAATTATGAGCGCACCTGCAAAAGATGATACCCCTACTTTTGTAATGGGTGTTAACCATAATTCATATACAAACGACATGAATATTGTTTCTAATGCAAGTTGTACAACCAATTGCTTAGCACCAATAGCAAAGGTATTAAACGATAATTTTGGAATTTTAGAAGGATTAATGACTACAGTACATGCCGTTACAGCTACACAAAAAACAGTAGATGGACCAAGTGCAAAAGACTGGAGAGGTGGCCGTGGTGGTTACCAAAATATTATTCCTAGTAGCACTGGTGCTGCTAAAGCTGTTGGATTAGTTATTCCAGCATTAAAAGGAAAATTAACTGGAATGAGTTTACGTGTTCCTACACCTGACGTTTCAGTAGTTGATTTAACTTGTAGATTAATTAATGGTGCAAGTTACGAAGCTATTAAAGCTGCAATGAAAGCTGCTTCAGAAGGAGAAATGAAAGGTATTTTAGGTTATACAGAAGACGAAGTAGTAAGTACAGATTTCTTAGGTGATGCTCGTACTTCTATTTTTGATGCAAAAGCCGGTATTTCACTAAACGATAACTTTGTAAAAGTAATTGGTTGGTACGATAACGAATGGGGCTATTCAAACAAAGTGGTAGATTTAATTTGCCACATGGATTCAGTAAAATAACACTGAATTTAAAAAGCGTTATATAAATAAAAGCCTCAACAAATAGTTGAGGCTTTTTTTATGTAGTTATTTGTGAAAAGTTGTTCTGTGTGGTGAAAAATGATTTCTAACAAATGCATGCTGCTGGTTTTCACTCATTTTATCTGCTTGCTGTACTTCAATTTTAATATTTGAAAAAAGATGATTCTCTTTTAAAATATTAAACAATTCATTTTTCGCATCAGTTGGACCAAATAGAATTACTTCTTTATAATTCCGAATTACTTCGCTAATTTTTTTATAAAAATCAGCTTGTTCATGCTGCTCTTTATTATGCATTAACTTTTCGCTAAAATTAATTGCTTCTTCTTTTTCTTGATGATTAAATTTTGAATCTATGGTTTTAGTTTCCATTGGTTCTTTGGTAAATTCAATTAAATGTGCAGTTGAATGATCCATCCAAATGCCTAAACAATATTCATTTTTCATGGGGTTTTTTATTTAATTATTTTAACAATTTAATACTACTTTGTGTGCTTCAAAGATGTAATTATTTTTTGCAAAAATTATGCAATTACAAGGTATACTTTGTCTCATTCATTTATAATATAAATCATTAATAATTAAGCTGCAACAATTATTTATTTAAAATATTATAACTACCAAAAACATATATTTGATTTTGCATTATTTATGATTAAGTATTTACTCCAACTCATTTACCCAAACACTTGCATTTGCTGTCACAATCATTTGGTAGATACAGAAAATTTTGTTTGCACCCTTTGTTTATTAGAGTTGCCAGCCACCAATTTTCATTTAAAACCTAATAACGATTTAGAAAAAGTATTTTGGGGACGTATAAATATTGAACGTGCAATTGCTTTATTATTTTATAAAAAAGGTGGTAAAACTTCTAAAATATTACATGCTTTAAAATACCATGACACACCTGAAATAGCTGAGTTTTTGGGCCGATATTATGGAACATTTTTAAAAGATTTTGTAAAAGAAAATAATATTGACGCAGTTGTTGCTATTCCTTTACACAAAAACAAATTGCGTTTGCGTGGCTATAATCAAAGTGAAAAATTAGCCGCTGGTTTAGCTGATACATTGTCTATTGAAAACCTAAGTGTTTTTATGACTCGAAATAAATTTACCGAAACTCAAACCAAAAAATCGAGGTTAGAAAGAAGCGAAAATGTAAACAAAGTTTTTGAGGTTAATGATATAAAAATGTTTGAAAATAAACACGTTTTATTAATAGACGATGTAATAACCACAGGCGCTACCATTGATAGTTGTGCCAATGAAATACTTCAAATCAGTAATTGTAAAGTGAGTGTTGCTGGATTGGCATTTGCTTATCATGGCGTATAAAAGTATTGGCATTGCATAATTTTTACTATGTTCGCCCTCATCAACATATTACTGATTTATAAACTATAAAAAATGATTCAAACAGAAACGAAAAAAACTTCACTATTAGGAAATCTTACAGTACAAATAATAATAGCAATGCTGCTTGGCGCAATATTAGGAATTTTTGTTCATCAAAATTACGATGCTGATATTGCAAAAGCTTTTAGCGGATATGTAAAAATGTTAGCTACTGTTTTTATCAGGTTAGTACAAATGATTATTTCACCTTTAGTTTTTACCACTCTTGTAGTTGGAATAGCAAAATTAGGTGATGTAAAATCTGTGGGACGAATTGGAGGAAAAGCAATGGCTTGGTTTTTTTCTGCCTCATTTATTTCGCTATTAATAGGTATGTTTTGGGTCAATGTTTTGCATCCAGGAACTGGGCTTAATCTTTCCAATATTGATGTTACAGCGGCAAGTGACATTAACGAAAAATCACACAGTTTTTCTGCTCAAAACTTCATTGAACACATCATTCCTAAAAGCATTGTAGAAGCAATGGCAAATAATGAAATTTTACAGATTGTTATTTTCTCCATCTTTTTTGGATTGGCAGCAGCTGCCATTGGAGAACATGCAAAACCAGTAGTAAATGCATTAGACAAAACTTCTCACATAATTTTAAAAATGGTAAACTATGTAATGAAATTTGCACCAGTTGGCGTTTTTGGCGCCATTGCAGGGGTTTTTGCCATCCGAGATTTAAACGATTTATTATTGACCTATGCAAAATTCTTCGGTTCGTTTTTAGTTGGTATTTCCACCCTTTGGGTTTTCTTGTTATTCATTGGTTTTGTGTTCTTAGGTCATCGATTAATTGCTTTACTAAAACACATTGTTTCGCCTTTAATCATTGCTTTTGGCACCACAAGTTCCGAAGCTGTTTTTCCTAAATTAACGGAAGAGTTAGAGCGTTTTGGAATAAAAGACAGAATCGTTTCATTCATGTTGCCATTAGGTTATTCGTTTAACCTTGATGGAAGCATGATGTACATGACATTTGCAAGTATTTTTATAGCTCAAGCTTATGGAATTCCATTAGACATGCCAACACAATTAACCATGCTTTTTGTATTAATGCTTACTAGCAAGGGCATTGCGGGAGTGCCACGAGCAAGTTTGGTAGTGGTAGCGGCCACTTGTGGAATGTTCAAAATTCCTATTGAAGGAATTGCCCTTATTTTACCAATTGACCATTTTTGCGATATGTTCAGAAGCGCTACAAATGTGTTAGGAAATGCATTGGCAACAAGTGTGGTTGCTAAATGGGAAAAAGACGTTTAGATAATTGTAACTTTTGCCACAGATTCACAGAATACACTGAATGCCAAACTGCCCGTTGTTGTGTCTTTTGACCAACAATTTTTAGCCACAGATTTCACAGAATATCTTGTAAATCATTCTAATCTTGATTCAGACAATATTCTGTGTAATCTGTGGCTATTTTACGTTAAAAAAATCCGGGTTGATTTTTCAGCGAAATCAGTGAATCCGCGTTTTTATTTCACCTTACTCACCCCTAAATTCCAAAGCACAAAGCTCCACATATCAGCTGCATCTTCTATTAATTTAGTAGTTGGTTTCCCCGCTCCATGGCCGGCTTTACTATCTATTCTTATCAATATTGGATTCAATGTATCTGCTTTAACTTGCAGTTCAGCAGCAAACTTAAACGAATGTGCAGGCACTACCCTGTCATCATGGTCAGCTGTCATAATCATGGTAGCTGGATATTTTACACCTTGCTTTACATTGTGCAAAGGCGAATATTTTATTAACCAATCAAAGTCTTCTTTTTTATCGCTGCTACCATATTCTACTGCCCAACCCCAACCAATGGTAAATTTATGATAACGCAACATATCTAAAACTCCTACAGCAGGAATGGCCACTTTGAATAATTCTGGTCTTTGAGTCATGCAGGCACCAACTAACAAACCACCATTTGAACCACCGTTAATTCCAAGTTTATTACTTGTTGTATATTTTTCACTGATTAAATATTCGGCAGCAGCTATAAAGTCATCAAATACATTTTGTTTTTTTCCTAACATTCCCGCTTTGTGCCAATCTTCGCCATACTCACCACCGCCACGTAAACTTGCAATGGCATAAACTCCACCTTGCTCTAAAAACATGATACGGCTTACACTGAATGATGGTGTCAATGAAATATTAAATCCACCATAACCATAAAGCATGGTTGGGTTATTTCCATCTAGTTTCAAACCTTTTTTATGCATAATAAACATTGGGATTTTTGTTCCATCTTTACTGGTATAGAAAACTTGTTTGGTTTCAAAATCATTGGCATCAAACTTCACTTCAGTTTTGCGGAATAATTCCGATTTTCCAGTTTTTAAATCGTACTTGTATATTTCGCCAGGATTGGTAAATGAAGTGTAAGTATAAAATGTTTCAGTATCCTCTTTTTTACCACCAATGCCACTTGCTGTTCCTATTCCAGGTAATTTAATTTCTTCTTTTCCAGTTCCATCAGCATTAAATTTATAAATTCTAGTGCTTGCATCTTTTAAATAAGTAGTAAATAATTTTCCACCCCAAAGGCTTGCTCCTTCTAGTAAATCATTGCTTTCAGCAATAATGGTTTTCCAGTTTTTTTCCTCAGCATTCATTGGATCCACTTCTATTAATTTATATTTAGCTGCACCTTTATCTGTAGTGGCTAATATTTTATCACCTACATTATCAATAAAACTATAATTGTTCTCAAAACCCTTGAATAAAGTTTTAAAAATCTTATCGTTTTTACTCAAATCTTTTACCAATATTTCGTTGCCATTTGTTCCTTCGCTGATATTAATAAACATAAAACGTTCGTCTTCCGATATGCCTGCGTTAAAATAACGCAATGGGTGTTTTTTGTCTTCATAAATTAATTCATCTGCACTTTGAGCAGTTCCCATTTGATGGTAATAAATTTTCATGAATTCATTGGCATTGCTAAATGCTTTTCCTTTAGCTGGCGCATCGTAACGGCTGTAATAAAAACCATTCCCTTTCCAAGTAGCACCGCTAAACTTCACCCATTCTATTTTATCAGCTAATTTTTGTTTGGAAGATACATCCATTACAAATATTTCATTCCAATCGCTGCCGCTTTGGGCCACTCCTACTGCACAATATTTGTGGTCTTTGCTAAATGTAAAACTTCCTAACGAAGAAGTTCCATCTTCACTTAATTGATTAGGGTCTAAAAACACTTCTGGCTCGCCTGATAAACCTTTCTGGCGGTATAAAATACTTTGATTTTGTAAGCCTTCATTTTTAAAGAAATAATACCAATCACCTTCTTTAAACGGACTTGAATATTTAGGGAAATTCCATATTTCAGTCAATCGGTTTTTTATTTGATTTCTATAAGGAATTTGACCTAAATAATTTTGAGTTACTTCGTTCTCCTCTTTTACCCATTGAATTACATCAGTTGCGGTGTCGTTTTCTAACCAACGATATGGATCTACTATTTGAGTTCCAAAATAATCATCGGTTTGAGTTGCTATTTTAGTGATAGGGTATGGTAGTCGATTCAATTTTATTTGGTTTGTTTTTTGAGTTTGATTGCAAGCAAATGTTGCAAATAATAATGCGGGTAAAATGTATTTTTTTATCATAACAATATTTTTATGGAACAATGATAAACGATTTAAAGAAAAATAGCCACAGATTCACAGATTATTTTTATCGGTCGCTGAGCTTGTCGAAGCGTTGCCAAAGATTACACAGATTTCACAGAATACCATACGGCCCGTTGTTGTGTCTCCTGATCAACAACTTTTGCCACAGATTCACAGATTTCACAAAATACCAAACTGCCCGTTGTTGTGTCTCCTGACCAACAACTTTTGCCACAGATTTCGCAGAATATTTTTTTCGGTCGCTGAGCTTGTCGAAGCGTTGCCACAGATTCACAGATTTTACAAAATACCAAGCTGCCCGTTGTTGTGTCTCCTGACCAACAACTTTTGCCACAGATTCACAGATTTTACAAAATACCTTACTGCCCGTTGTTGTGTCTCCTGATCAACAACTTTTGCCACAGATTCACAGATTTCACAAAATACCAAACTGCCCGTTGTTGTGTCTCCTGACCAACAACTTTTTTGTAACAAATTTCAACAAACATCTTTCAAATCCACCAATCATCCTTTCCGATTTATCGGAACTGATTCAGACAACTTTTCTGTGTAATCTGTGGCTATTTTTTGAAATCTGCAGCTATTTTTTTATCCAATAAGCAGTTAAATCCCAATCTCCAATTCTAAAATTTTTAGTAGAATCAGAAACAGTGTTTAAATCAATGTGATTATTTTTAAATAGTAAAGAACAATCTTCTTCATTTTTTTCAATAATAATAAGCCTCGGTTTCAAATTAGTTAACGGACTTTTATAATTAAAATATTGATCCCAAATAGGCATAGTATTGTACTTAGAACTCCAGGTACATGTGGCAGCCCAAGCTCCTAATGCCAAATTGTTTTCCAGTTTTTCATTGGCAAAATACAAATTGATATCACGAATGGCATAAGTTCTTTCATTGATTAGTTTATTGTAATTAATCAATTGGCCAAAAAGCAATAACAATGAAACAATAATTGTAAATATTTTAAACTTTTTTGTTTCAAATAATATCATTAAAATCAAGCAAGCCAAATACCCTAATACAAAGAAAATAGCCACAAAATACCTTGAAGGAGCATAGTTTAAAACAAACTTATGACCTTCGAATAGTAACCAAATAAATAGCATAAAAATTAAGCCGAAAAATTTAGAATGAGTTAGTTTTTTCAAATTAAAAACACCCACAATTATTACAATAAAAACGATAGCACTCCAAATAATATGATAAGGATTTAAAAAATAATAAACTGCTAATTCGTATGCCCTATTTCCCCAATTATTAATGTCAATAAATTTGGCTTCACTTTGATTTTGCATTACAAAATTGAATAAATTATAATTTGGTACATACCAAAACAGTAAATAAAAACTCAAATAAATAGCTGAAAACAGAAAACTTAAAATTAAGATTTTTCTGTTTTCTGTGCTGTTTTCTTTATTGAAAATCCATAATAAAAACAAGTAAATAGGAGCAATAGCAAGCGTATAAATGAATTGAATTTTTAAAAAATAACTCACGCTTATGAATGTAATTCCAATAAATAATTGTTTGCTACTTTTGGTAATGATTGCATTATTGGCGAATACTAAACCTGCAAAAACACAAGGAATGGAAAGCATTTCGGCCATACAAAACTGACTGTATTCAAAAATATAATATTCAAAAAATACGAAAGGAATACTGAATAAAAGTATTTTAAAATTGACTTTTCGTCCAATAAAAAATATTAAAACAACAGTACTTAACAACAAAACCCAAAGCCTTGCTATGGCTAAACTAATTCCCAAAAAAGTAAATGGAAAAACCAATGACAAGCCAAATAATGGTGTTTTGATTAAGGCATCTGAACTCGATAATAGAAAGGAACCATTGTTTACAAAATTTCTACTTTGAGCAGCATATAAACCTTCATCGGTAAAAGCCGCCCTACCTGTAGAATGAAAATAATGAGGATCAGCATCTAAAAATGGTAAATGTACAACCACTATTAAAATGAACATAAACAGGTATTGGTAATTCTTATTTAAATTTATTCGCATGTATTATTCTTACTTTTTAATTCCCTAAACTTCCAAATAGTTGCATTTACTAACAAACGTCATTGCCATCAACCAATCTTACCTTTCCACCACAAACTTTTTCCCTGCCATTTGTTGTTTATTGGTAGTAATAATTAATAAATAATTTCCATTGGCCAAGTCTTCTGTATTAATTTTTGTTATTTCCTTTTCTGGTAATTGAGCCTGTCGAAATTTTAGAACTTGCCCTTGCAAATTATACACAGCTAGGCTTTCAATTTTTATGTCTAAATTTTCAGTGCTTACATTTATTTCGTTTTGGGCAGGGTTAGGGTACACAGTAAATACTTTTTCGGGGTTTATTATTTGTACTATTCCATCTTTGGCATTGCAGTTGGGTATTATGCAGCCATTGCTGTCTGTTTTTATTAACCAAGCATCAGAATCACCTTTAGCATGGGTGCTGTCTTTGCTATCGCCACAAATTAAAAAACCATCATCTATTGGTGTTAAGCTATATGCTCGGTTGCTTAAATACCAATTGCTAAAAAGGCGTTTCCAAATCAAATTGCCTTGTAAATCAAACTTTGCAAACATGACATAACGAGATAAATCATTGGGGTTTTCACGCTCAGAAACAAAATGGTCAACCAATGTGTAAAGATTCCCATTAAAATAATTTAGGGTTTTAATAATCGATAATAATCCTTGTATTTTTTGCCTTTCAGTAAAATATTGCTTATGCCAAATGATGTTTCCAGTTTTATCATCAATTTTTGCAATGGTACAATAAGAAGAATCCCTATGTAAATCAATAGGTGTATTGCCTTGAAATGCCAATAGAGACCCCGATAAGTATATATCGCCATTGGCATTACTAGCCCACAAATCATCACATAAAAAGGGACTACCTCTAATCAAATCTTTTTCCCAAAGTATATTCCCTAAGGTATCTACTTTAGCATACCAAGCAAAAGCAGAGTCTTGCGCACCAAGGCTTTCACCATAATATTTTAAACCTGCTAGTATAAAATTACCATCCTTGGTTTGCGCTGCATTAATGGTATAGCATCTTTTATTTTGAAATATCTTACCCCACAATAAATTGCCATTGGTATCCATACATTGCATAGAAAGCTTTAGTTTGGAGGCTACATTATTTGTATAGTCGCTAGCCCAAAAGTATAGTTTATTATTTAAATTATTAATTGGAAAGCATGTTAATGATGTTTTATCTAAAAATTTAATAGGTTTATTATCTGAAAAATTTAATTCATTACTGACATTTATAATGAAGTATTTTACATTTTGATTAGTATCTATTAATCCATAAACAAACTTGTTTTTAAAGCCATTAATAGGAATAAAAGTACTTAAATTCTGAAAGTTTTTGGCAATTTTAGTTTCTTTAATAATAGAAAAATTTTTGTTCAAACTTGTTAGGAATAAACTATTAAATCTAGAACTGTCTGCTACAAAAAAATTTCTAGAAATTCCAGCTAAGACTAAACCACTATCCATGGTTACAACATTGGTAAAACTTTCCCAATGACCATAAATATCAAACATTTTAGAAAAATACTTTTGGGCATGTATATTTATATTAATACAAACACAAAATATTCCAAGTACAACAATCTTCATATCAATTATATTATAAAAAAGGTAGTTCAATTAATTGAACTACCTTTTATTTTGTTAATGGGTTATTACTATTTTAGATACCATGTTTAATTCAACATTGGTTAGATGTACAAAATAAACACCATTGCTTAAATTTTGAGTATCTATTTCAATTGTACCATTATTATTGGTCTTTTTTGTAAGTACAATTTTACCTGTTACATCTATTAATGAAATAACATTTTCTTCGGTTGTGTTTATAATGTTTAACCTCACAAAAATACTATTATTAGCAGGATTTGGATAAACTGTTAAAGTATTATTGGTATTTTGTTTAGCATTTTCGGGGGCAGTAGCAGTAATTTTACCTGCTTTGCCTAATCCTCCTGTGCTTGCAGCACGTTCTATATATACATCGTAGTAATTGCCTTTTACCAAGGTTAATATACCTTTAGCGCTTTCGGCTGCACAGCTATTACTAGCTGCTATGGTTAATAAAATCAAATAAATAAAATATTTTTTCATTGTTTTTGTGTTTTTTCAAATATAAAATTTTTGTTATTAGAAATTTTCGTTTTTCAACAGTACTTTTAATTTGTTTTTTAACGTTTACCCATAAGCCTAAATAAACAATCAGTTATGCAGTGCATCTCCTTTGTTCGGCAACCAAGTTAGCTTACGGCAAGTAATCATTTACAGCCAAGAAGATGCTTCCAGCATGACGTTTGTTGTTATTTTGCCAGCAGCTAGAAGCCAGTGGCCTGTTGCCAACCCTTACCTTTCCACCACAAACTTCTTCCCAGCCATTTGTTGTTTATTGGTAGTAATAATTAATAAATAATTGCCATTGGCTAAGTCTTCGGTATTAATTTTTGTTGTTTTACTTACCGTTTTTAGAGCTTGCCCTTGCATATTGTATATAGCTAGGCTTTCAATTTTTATGTCCAAATTTTCAGTGTTTACATTTATTTCATTCTGCGCAGGGTTAGGGTAAACAGTAAACACTTTTTCAGGGTTTATAATTTGTACCACATTGTCTTTGGCATTGCAGCCCGGTATTATGCAGCCATTGCTGTCTGTTTTTATTAACCAAGCATCAGAGTCACCTTTAGCATGGGTGCTGTCTTTGCTATCGCCACAAATTAAAAAGCCATCTTCGGTTGGCGTAAGGCTATAAGCACGGTTACTGTAATTTGCCTGCTGAAAAAGGCGTTTCCAAAGTATATTGCCTTGTAAATCAAACTTAGCAAACATAATATATTCTTGATTTGGAAGATACACATTGTGTGAAATTAATGCGTATAAATTACTATTGTAATAAGTCATTCCTCCGATAGAGGATAACAAACCACTAGTTTTATTAATACTATATAAAAATCGTTTCTGCCATTCTACTTCTCCTGTGTTATCATTAATTTTTAGGATATAACTAAATGAGGTATCACCATAAATAGAAGAATACCATGAAGAAGGATAGTTTGCGTAATTGGTTCCTGTTAAATAAATTGTACCGTTGGCATTTGTAGCCCACACATATTCACACATTATTTTACTTCCTCTTTTTAGCACTTGCTCCCAAAGTATATTTCCAAGTGTATCTACTTTGGCATACCAAGCAAATGCAGAATCTGAAGAACCAGTGCTTTCCCCAAAGTATTTAAATCCTGCTAGTATAAAATTACCGTCTTTGGTTTGTACCACATTATTGGTATAGCATCTTTTATCTTGAAATACTTTACCCCAAAGTAAATTTCCGTTGGTATCTATGCATTGAATTGATAGTTTAACTTTAGAGGCTACATTGTTGTTATAATCAAATCCAAATAAATAGATTTTATTATTTAAAAAAGAATTGCAAGTCATATCTAATTTAGAATTATAAGAAATACTTCTTTTATTACTTAAAATTAAATTACTATCAGAGTTTATTAAATAATGTTTGATAATATTATTGGTGTCTATTAATCCGTAAATATAATTGTTTTTCAAGCCATTTATTGGGAATAGGCTTGAAGCTGATAAATAATTTTCTTGAATTTCATTTTTGTTCAAAATGGTTAAATTAGTATCAATTTTTACTATAAAAATTTTTCTATATTTAGTACTATCTTTAACAAAAAAGTTAATGGATGTACCCGAAAGACAAATATTATTACCCACATTATTTACATACTTAAATGATTCCCACTCAATATACAAATCAAACATTTTAGAATAATAAGTTTGCGACTTTACACTCAAGCAATTCAATATTAAGACTAGGATAATAATTTTTTTCATATTTATAAGCATGTATTATTGCTACTTATTAATTTATTATGCTTCCATGTGCGAAACATCATTTTCAATGACTAACTCAAATTTCTCCCCATCAAAATCTAATTGATACAAACAGGTGTTTTGGTGTTGATAGTTATCCATATTTAACAATGGAACGTTCAATAACAAACAAATAAAACTCTTCAAAGCTCTTCCATGCATACACACCAAAACAGTTTTTTCATGGTTATTTTTTAGTATCAATTCCAATGCTTTTTTTTGTCTTTCTTGTAATTGATTAGGCGTTTCTCCATTGGCTACTGCCACATCATAATTCCCGCTATTCCATGCATTCACAGCATATTGATAAAACTCTCGTTCTTTAAAATCTTGTACTTTTCCTTCAAAATCGCCCCAACTAATTTCATTTAATTCATGCAGTTTTTCATAAGGAATTCCATCGTTTATAAAATGCTGAATGCTTTGTTGGGTTCGTGTTAATGCTGATACATAAATTTTATCAAAAGGAATGCTTTTATATTTACTGTAAAACAAAAAACCTTGATTCAAACCAGTTTCATTTAATTCGGTATCAACTCCATTTCCTTGAACTATGTTCATTTTATTGAAGTCAGTTTCGCCATGCCTGATGATGTATATTTTTTTCATTTTAATCCTTACAATGATAATTGATTTATTAAGCCAATGTATTTTTATAAATCATTTATTTTATTTTGGTAAAAATATTCATTTATTTACTATTTAAAACGAGTTGCTAAATAAATTTTTATATTCGTAATCGAAATTCAATATAATGAATATTGAATTCCAGTTTTTCATATCAAAAAATGAAACCATTTCAAGCAATAAAATATTTATTTTCATTCATCGTTTTGTTCTTGTTAACTCAAAATTGCAAAGCACAATTTATAGGTTGTAAAGACAGTACAAGAATTAATTTAGCTTTCCCTTGTCCTGACCCAACATACAGGCCTGTTTGTGGCTGCGATGGCGTAACTTATAGAAATATTTGCGCAGCTGAAATACAAAATGGAATCAGCCCTGGCCAATGGCGAGATGGTTCTTGTACAGGTTTAGAATTTGACATTTTCCCAACTTATACTCCCAACAATTTGAACTTTTCATTTGTTCAACCGCAAAATGTTACAACAACTGCAAATTTGTATATCATAGACCAATATGGTGCCATGTTATTTTACAAAACTTTATATCCAGATTTAAGCGGCAGGGTTGATTTATTTATAACCGAAACTGCCAATTACAGGCCAGGTGTATATATTATGTTTTTATACAACGCAAGAGGCGATTACAGGTTTAAAAAATTTGTAAAATATTAGTTTCAATACACAATTATTTACCATGAAAAAGTCCGCTTTATTTATTCTTTTTTGTTTAATCATTTCATTTGCAAATGCACAAATTGCATACAGAATGACACTGCTTAGCAATTGGAATAATCCCAATTTAAATAAAGTAGATTCTATCAATATTTGGAACGATTTGGTGGGTTATTACGATAGTTTAACACACAAAGAATACATCATTGCTGGAAGCACCGATAGCATTTATTTCTTTGATATTACCATTCCTACTCAAATAAAATTATTGGATGTAGAATATGGTTCAGTTAAAAATGTAATCAACAGGGATTACGAAATTTATCAGCATTATGTGTATTGCGTAGCTGACCAAAACAGGAGTTCTATGCAAATTTTTGATTTAAAATATTTGCCAGATTCTGTTCACAAAGTATATGAAGACAGTAGCTTAGCCATTAACACGCACAGTATTTTTATAGAAGCAAAAAGTAAGCGTTTGTACATGTGTTCTAATAAATATGCAAATTGGGTAAATGGAAATTCAAAGGAATCGGCCATGGATATAATCTCATTGGAGAATCCTGAAAAACCAGTGTTTTTAGCCAAACTAATGGTTCCCAACAGGGCAAATAGAGAAGCTGCTTTTAGGTGGGTTCACGAAAGTCATGTTAGGAACGATACTGGCTATCTTTCATGCGGTACAAGTGGATTGTATATTTATGATTTGCGCGATTTAAATAATCAGCAAATAATTGGTAGCATCGTTAATTATGCGGGAAGTGGATATAACCATTCATCATGGTTAAATAAAAATGGAAAGTACATTATGTTTACTGATGAAAACATGAATTTACCAGTAAAAATATTTGACATCAGTATCATTCAAGCACCACGTTTAGAAAGTACTTTTATTTCAAATACTTGGGCCACACCTCACAACGCTTATTGGTATGGCGATTTTGCGGTGGTTTCTCATTATCAAGACGGTGTTTTTATTTGGAATATTGCCGATACTAAAAAACCATTTTTAGCTGCTTATTACGATACTTACCCTCAAAATGCGGTGAACGATTACAACAAAAACTTTGCTGGCTGTTGGGGTGTTTGGCCTTATTTGCCTAGCGGCAATATCATAGCAAGTGATAGAACCAATGGCATTTTTGTGTTAAAAGCCGATAGCGGTTTGTTAAACACAGCTGAAATTAAGCAAAATATAAAGGCCAATATTTACCCGAACCCAAGTAATGAAGAAATAAATATAGCCATTGAAACCAATTATAATGATGCATTTAAAATTCAAATTTTAAATTTACAAGGACAAATAGTAAAAGAATTTACTCCTGAATTTAAAAGCAATTATTTATATACCGAAAACATCAGTGATTTAAAAAATGGATTATATATTATAGCAATTATAGGCAGTAAAAACATTTTAAAACAAAAATTTTGGAAACAATAATTATTTCCATTTAACTATTAAAACATGCGAAAAATATACATTTTACTCTTTATTTTATTCTCAGTAAATGGCTTAAAAGCCCAACAATCGTTGAACATGGAGCTGTTAGCTCAATGGAATAATACCACTTTACAACCAATAGATGGCGACCAACTTTGGAGTGACATAATGGGTTACCACGATTCAACAAAAAACAAAGAATATGCCATCTTATTTGGAAATGATAGCTTTTACTTTTTTGATATTACAAATCCAAAAACGACCAAATTAATTTTAGCTTTTGATGGATATTCAAAAAAATCAATCAATAGAGATGTAGAAATTTACCAGCATTATGCCTATTGTGTTTCAGAAAGGTCAGGCAGTTTGGGAGGATTACAAATATTAGATTTACAATATTTACCCGACTCGGTGCATGAAGTTTATAGAAGCGATGCATTAACCGTTCAAGCGCATACAGTGTTTATAGAAGCAGAAAGAAAGCGAATGTATATACCACAAAATTCCACAAAAGTTGGTTTTTCTGCTATGGATATTTTTTCGTTAAATAATCCTGAAAACCCAACGAAATTGGCCAGTTTACAAGTTCCTTTAAATGGTTTGGGCGAAGCTCAATTTAGTAAGGTTCACGAAATGTATAGTAGAAATGATACGGTATATTTATCGTGTTATGAAAACGGATTATACATGATGGATTTGACCAATTTAAACGCTCAAAAATTATTGGGCGTAATAGCAAATTATCCGCAGCGAGGAACTAACCATAGCAGTTGGTTAAATGCCAAAGGAAATATGATCATGTTTACCGATGAAAACCAAGGTTCACCCATAAAAATATTTGACATTAGTGACATAGGAAATCCAAAACAAATAGTATATTTTAATTCGCACCCAAATGCATTGCCACATAATGCTTATTGGAAAGAAAATATGGCCGTGGTTTCCGCTTATGAAGACGGTGTGTATATATTTGATATAACAAATTTGAACAATCCAAAAGTACATGCTTTTTACGATACCTATCCTTTAAATGCAGATGGCGTTTATTCGGGTTTTCATGGCTGTTGGGGTGTATGGCCTTATTTGCCAAGTGGCAATATAATAGCCAGTGATATTAGCGAAGGATTATTTGTTATGAAACCTAATTATGGCGTTGGAGAAAAGGAAATTATTTCGGAAAACGCTATTGTTGAAATATATCCTAATCCAGCAAAAAAATTGGTGAATTTTAAAATACCCAATCTAAATGAAAATTATGATTTAATTATAATGGATACGAAAGGATTAATAGTAAAAGAATCAGCAATTAACTCAACAAACTTAAAATTAAGTATAGATGGCTTAAATGCTGGATTTTATTTTTTCAAAATAAGCAATGCTAATTATTCAAAAACTTTTAAAATAATTATTGAATAAATTAATAATTGGTATTCTTGTGATAAAAATTATTGCCACACTTACGGCACCAATATTTATATACATTTTTGGGAAGCATATATTTTTTCATCCAAGAATTTCTAGCAACACGCTCTGAATCGGGAGAATTACATACCCTACAAGTTTTATCTTTTTGCGTTTTAATAAAAATAAAAAACTTAAAAGAAAAATAAAATAATAAAACTAAGAGAAATAAAAATAATAAATATAATATCATACAATTTTGGGGTG